>JAJZNM010000144.1 GCA_021852325.1 Pseudomonadota bacterium | reverse complement strand
CGCTGACCATGCGCGCCAGGATATGGCCGGAATCCACCGCACGCACCCGGGTGACCCAGCTTCGTGCCACTTCCGGCTGATTGCTTTCCTCGAGGAGTGCCGCGTAGTGGGCGGCCGCCTCGACGTGGCCGGGTGCGCGTTCGAGACAGGCGGCATAGGCGTTCCGGGCCGCCTCGGTTGCGCCGAGCGCTTCGAGTGCACGGGCCTGGTTGAAGCGGGCCTCGAGGTGGTCGGGACAGGCGGCAACCAGCTCGTCGAAGCAATCCCGGGCCTCCATCCAGCGTCCCAGGTCCGCCAGCGCGACACCCAGGGCAAACCGGATCGTGGGCGAGGCGGGATGGAGGTCGAGGGCCTGGCGGAGGGCATCCGCTGCCTCAAGCGGCTTCTGGTCGAGGAGGAGGGCGAGCCCCAGAAGTTCCAGCACGGGAGCGATGGGCCCCGTGTCTTTGAGGAGCGCCCGCACCCGGACCAGCGTGCCCGGGGCATCCCGGGCCTCGTAGTACCGGGCGGCTTCGAGGAGGCGCTTTTCAGCCTCGGGGCTGAGTGGCGCCGGAGCCGTCATCCGTACTCCAGTCGAGGATCACCTTCCCGGATTGACCCGTGCGCATGATCTCGAATGCCTTTTCATAATCGGCCACCGCAAACGAGTGGGTCAGCACCGCTTCGATGTCGAGTCCGCTCTCCAGCATGGCCGCGACCTTGTACCAGGTTTCGAAGATCTCGCGACCGTAGATGCCTTTGAGGTGGAGTCCCCGAAAGATGATCGTGTTCCAGTCGACGTCGAAGCTTCCGGAGGCAATGCCAAGGAGCGCGAGCGAGCCCCCGTTGCGCATCGAGGACAGGAGGAGCCGGATCGCTTCCGGATGTCCCGACATCTCGAGGCCCACATCGAAGCCTTCGGTGAGTCCCAGGCTGCGCATGGTCTCGGTGAGCGAGGTTCGCCCGGTATGGATCGCGGCCGTAGCCCCGAGCTTGCGGGCCAGATCCAACCGGTAGTCGTTCACGTCTGTGACCACGATGTGACGCGCACCGACATGCCGGGCGATGGCCGTGGCCATGACGCCGATCGGGCCCGCGCCCGTGATCAGCACATCCTCACCGACGAGATCGAAGCTGAGAGCCGTGTGGGCCGCATTCCCGAGCGGATCGAGGAAGGCCGCAATACGGTCCGGAATCGCCTCCGGCAGGGGGAACACATTCGCCGCCGGGAGTGACAGGTATTCCGCGAAGCAGCCAGTCCGCTGGACGCCGAGACCAACCGTGTTCGGACAAAGGTGGCGCCGGCCGGCCCGGCAGTTGCGGCAGTGTCCGCAGGTGATGTGCCCTTCTCCCGAGACCCTCTGCCCGACCCTAAGGCCCTGGACCTCGCTGCCCAGGGCACTGATGACTCCGACGAACTCGTGTCCGGTGGTGAGAGGGACCGGGATCGTGCGCGCGGCCCAGGCGTCCCACTGATAGATGTGGATATCGGTCCCGCAGATGGCGGTCTTGCGGATCTCGATCAACACATCGTTCGGACCGATCGTGGGTTCCGGAACGGACTCGAGCCAAAGCCCGGGACGGGCTTCTTTCTTGACCAGTGCTTTCATGGTGTGGGCGCCCTTATAAAGTGCCGGTCCGGTGTCCGGCCCGCTCGAAGGCAGCGAGAGCCTGGTCGAGGTCGGCTGGTGTGTGTGCGGCGGAAACCTGGGTCCGGATCCGGGCCTCGCCCTCCGGGACGACCGGGTACGAGAATCCGATGGCGTAGATTCCTTCTTCGAGGAGCGTCTGGGCCAAGTGCTGGGCCCGATGGGCATCGTGGAGCAGGATCGGGATGATCGGATGGGATCCCGGCACGAGCTCGAATCCAAGGGCCTCAAGTCCCCCGCGGAAATGTCTCGCATTCGCGTGCAGCTGCTCGCGGGGTGCGGGATCAGCCTTAATGAGCTCGAGGGCAGCCAAGGCGGCTGCGACGATCACCGGCGGCAGGCTGTTCGAGAAGAGGTAGGGCCGCGAACGTTGGCGCAGCCAGTCGACGACCGGTACGGATGATGCGGTATAGCCGCCGCTGGCGCCGCCAAGCGCCTTGCCGAGAGTGCCGGTCACGATATGGACTTTCTCCTGGACACCCTGTTTTTCGGGTGTGCCTCGTCCCTGCGGACCCAGGAACCCCACGGCATGGGAGTCGTCGACCATGACCAGGGCGTCATGGCGCTCGGCGAGTGCGGTGATGCCACGGAGGTCGGCTTCCACGCCGTCCATCGAGAATACCCCATCGGTCACGATCAGCCGGAACCGGGCCGAACGGGATTTCCGGAGCGCGTCTTCCAGCTGGTTGAGGTCGCGGTTCGGATAGCGCAGGCGCTTTGCCTTGGACAGGCGGATACCGTCGATCAGGCTCGCATGGTTCAGGGCATCGCTGATCACCACATCCGCTTCGCCGAGCAGGGTCTCGAACAGGCCACCGTTGGCATCGAAGCAGGACGAATAGAGGATGCTCGAGGGATACCCGAGGAACGTGGCGAGCGTCTGCTCGAGGGCGAGATGGAGGTCCTGGGTGCCGCAGATGAAGCGAACCGAAGCAAGACCGTAGCCGCGATCCCCAAGCGCCTTTTGGGCACGGGCAATCAGGCCTGGATGGTCAGCGAGTCCCAGGTAGTTGTTGGCACAAAGATTGATGAGCTCGCGTCCATCCGCCAGGCGGACCCGCGCACCCTGCGGCGAGGCCAGAACCCGTTCCGACTTGTGGAGCCCCTGGGCGCGGAGATCGGCGAGCGCCTGTTCCAGGTGGGTTTCGAGGGCGTGGGCCACGGTGCATTCCCCAAAAATGGAATTCTACTACGAGACGGATCGCATCCTGGCCGGTGGGCGGATCCTCTCGTGTGGCCGCCGGGCAATCGTGAAAGACGGCTATAATTCGTCAAACCCGCCCGGCCCGGTTCTCCTTGGATCCAACGCCAGACCCCGCACGCCTTCCGCCCCGTCGCCTGTGGGGGCTACTGGCCCTCGGCCTCTTGTTCACCGTGGTCTGGTTCGGCACCATCGGACATCGCGCGCTGTTCCAGACCGACGAGGGGCGCTATGCGGAGATTGCCCGCGAGATGGTCCAGAGCGGCAACTGGCTCACGCCGCGGCTCGACGGGTTCAAGTACTTTGAGAAACCGGCCCTCCAGTATTGGGCCACCGCGCTCAGTTTCACCGTGTTCGGGGAACATACCTGGTCCGCCCGGCTTTACAGTGTCGTGACGGGCTGGCTGACCGTACTCCTCATCGGCTTCACCGCGTTGCGGCTTTGGGGCCCTCGCGCGGGCTGGTGCGCTGCCTGCGTGGCGTTGAGCAGCCTCTACCTCGTCATCATGGCGCATTTCAACACGCTGGATATCGGCGTCACCTTCTGGATGACGCTCAATCTCGCGGCGTTCCTCCTGGCCCAGTCTGAACCCGATCGCATTCCGCGGCGCCGCGCCTACATGTACGTGAGCTGGGTGGCCTCGGCCCTCGCGGTCATGAGCAAGGGACTCATCGGCGTCGTCCTGCCTGGAACCGTGCTCCTCCTCTATGTCCTCATCCAGCGTGATGTCCGTATTCTCAAGCGGCTGCATTATTACGGGGGGGTGGTGCTGTTTGTGCTGGTCGGCACCCCCTGGTTTTTCTGGGTCACGCTCCGCAACCCGGAGTTCTTCCACTATTTTTTCATCTACCAGCATTTCGACCGCTACCTGGACAATACCGCCCATCGGCCGGGGCCGCTCTGGTATTTCTTCCCGATCCTTTTGCTCGGGGTCCTGCCCTGGGTGAGGGAGGCCGCCATCGTCATCCGGAAGGGGTTCCGCAAGCCCCGGGTGGATCCCGAGGGCCGGGTCGATGCCGTCTGGCTGCTCTGGCTGTACGCGGTGTTCATCTTCTTGTTTTTCTCGTTTTCGAGTTCCAAGCTGCCGAGCTATATCCTGCCGGTCATGCCCGCATTCGCGCTCCTCATCGGTCTAGCGCGGGGCTTGGACTGACCGGGCTCGTCGCCACGCCGTTTTGGATGACCACGATCCGCCCGGACCGCGCGGCCGATTACCTGCACCTCGAGCCAGGACTCCTTCTGGTCTTTGCCTGCCTCCTGGTCTTCGCGGCAGCGGGATTCTGGATGTGGCGGCGTCTGATGGCGCCATCTGCGATCGTCACGGTGCTGGCCTGTGGATGGCTGCTCGCGATCTCGGGACTCAACTGGAGCGCCCAGGCCCTCGATCCGATCTATTCGACGCGTGCCTTTGCGAAAAGCCTCCGTCCCTGGAATCAACCTTCACGT
>JAJZNM010000130.1 GCA_021852325.1 Pseudomonadota bacterium | reverse complement strand
TGCGCTGGTACATGGTTTCCATGGCGCCCAGGACGCCTCCGCGCTCCGAGATCCGGTCAAACTCGGCGAGCACCGCCTCCTCGACCAGGTCGGTCAGCGTCTCGATGATGAATGCGCCTTGGAGGGGATTCTCGTTCTTCGCAAGCCCAAGCTCCCGGTTGATGATGAGCTGGATCGCCATAGCTCGCCGGACGGATTCCTCGGTTGGCGTCGTGAGCGCTTCGTCATAGGCGTTCGTATGGAGGCTCTGGCAGTTGTCGTACACCGCATAGAGCGCCTGCAGCGTGGTCCGAATGTCGTTGAACTGGATCTCGCGCGCATGGAGGCTCCGGCCCGACGTCTGGATGTGGTACTTGAGCATCTGGCTGCGGGGAGAAGCTCCGTAGCGTTCACGCAACGCCCGTGCCCAGATCCGGCGGGCCACGCGGCCGATCACCGCATATTCCGAATCCATGCCATTCGAGAAAAAGAAGCTCAGATTGGGCGCGAAAGAGTCGATCGGAAGTCCGCGTGCGAGGTAGTACTCGACCAGCGTGAACCCGTTGGCCAAGGTGAAGGCAAGCTGGGTGATTGGATTGGCACCGGCTTCGGCAATGTGGTAGCCACTCACCGAGACACTGTAGAAGTTCCGGATGTCGTGTGCCACGAAGTAGGCCGCCACATCACCCATCAGCTTGAGCGCGAACTCGACCGAAAAGATGCACGTGTTCTGCGCCTGGTCCTCCTTCAGGATGTCGGCCTGCACGGTACCCCGGACACGCTTCAGGGCATCGGCACGGATCCGGGCATACGTTTCGGGGTCGACCAGCCGGTCTCCGCTCATGCCAAGAAGCCCGAGACCGAGCCCCGAGTGACCTTCCGGCAGTTCGCCCCGGTAGTGCGGAGCCGCCTTGCCCAGCCGTTTACGGCAATCCGCCTGCACGGATTCGAAACGGCCGGTTTCCCGGAGATGGCGCTCGACGGCCTGGTCGATCGCGGCATTGAAATACAGGGCCAGCAGGATCGGCGCCGGACCATTGATGGTCATCGAGACCGAGGTGTTGGAGGACAGGAGGTCAAAACCGGAATAGAGCTTCTTCATGTCATCCAGGGTCGCGATCGACACGCCGGAGTTTCCGATCCGTCCATAGATGTCAGGTCGAGGATCGGGATCCTCCCCGTAGAGGGTGACTGAATCGAAGGCGGTGGAAAGCCGGGTCGCATTCTGACCGCGGGCGAGGAAGTGGAAACGCCGATTGGTCCGCTCAGGCGTCCCCTCCCCCGCGAACATGCGGGTCGGATCTTCCGCGGTGCGCCGGTACGGGTAGACGCCGGCCGTATAGGGAAAGGCCCCCGGCAGGTTCTCCGCCTGCATGAACGCGAGGATGTCACCCCAATCCCGCCAGTCCGGTACGGCCAGTTTCGGAACCCGGAGACCGGACAGCGTCTCGGTGTAGTTCTCGCCTTTGACCCACTGGTCGCGTACCGGATAGGCGTAGGACTCGGCGCGTGCGGAACGCAACCGGTCGGGCCAGGCCCGGAGCGCTTCAATGCCTGCCTCCCCGATCGCATCGAGGGCGGTATTGTAGGCCAACCGCAGCTTCACCCGGTCACCCTCCCCTTCGAGGAGCCGAGCCGGGTAGCGTTCGAGAGGATCCGGGCGCGGTTCATCCGGAAGGCATCCCAAGGCATCATGGAGACTCTGCGCGCGGGTCGCCGCCTCGGCCGAGCACCGGTTCCGCTCCTGCGTATCCCGGATCGTCTGGGCGATTTCGGCGAGATAGCGCTCCCGCGACTGGGGAATCAGGACGTGGCCGACCGGAGGGTCACGATTCGGTTCATGCGCCGGCCTCCAGCGTGCGGGATCCTCGCCGGAAGGGTTTTTCAGCAGCCGACAGAGCTCGGCAAACAGGCGGTCGACACCGGAGTTCTGGAACTGGCTCGCGATCGTGGCAAAAACCGGGACGTCCTCATCGCTGCGTTTGAACTCTGCATGATTGCGACGCCATTGCTTGCGGATGTCGCGCAGGGCGTCTTCTGCACCGCGCTTCTCGAATTTGTTGAGCACGATCAAGTCGGCATAATCGAGCATGCCGAGCTTCTCGAGCTGGAGCGGGCCGCCATAATCCGACGTCATGACATAGAGGCTGAGATCGACGAGTTCGCTGATGGCGGTCTCGCCTTGGCCGATACCCGCGGTTTCCACGAGGACCAGCCCGAATTGCTGGGCCTTGAGGTACTGGATGATCTCTGCGAGCGAAACGTGCAAGGAGCCGCCCTGCCGGCCGGTCGCGAGCGAGCGCATGAAAACCCGGGGATGCGCGAGGCTGTTCATCCGGATGCGGTCACCGAGCAGGGCGCCGCCGGTGCGGTTGCGGGTCGGATCGACCGCCACCACGGCAATTTCGAGCGCCGGGAAGGCCTCCAGGAACCTCCGGATGAGCTCATCGGTGAGACTGCTCTTGCCCGCACCGCCGCTGCCAGTGATGCCGATCACCTGGGCCGGGCCCTGGACGGAACCCAGGTTGCGGAGAAACGGGTTCTGGGCCACGGAATCCGGGTGACTCTCGATCCAGCTGATGGTCCGCGCGAGCACGCGGCGGTCCCGTGTGGGACCGGCCTTAGGCAGCATCGGCGGCGGCTGCCTTTTTCGGACCCGCTGCAGGATATCGCCGATCATGCCTTCGAGCCCGAGCCGCTGCCCGTCCTCGGGTCGGTAAATCCGCTCAACCCCGTAGGCCTCAAGCTCCGCGACCTCGTCCGGCGCGATCGTCCCGCCCCCGCCAACCACGACAGCAATATCATCCGCCTCTAGACGCGCGAGCTCATCGACCAGATACTTGAAATACTCCATGTGTCCGCCCTGGTAGGAGCTCACGGCAATCGCCTGCGCGTCTTCCGAAAGTGCGGTCTGGACGAGCTCGGCGACCGAGCGGTTATGGCCGAGATGCACCACCTCCGCGCCCTGGGCAAGCAGCAGGCGCCGGATCAGGTTGATGGCCGCATCGTGGCCGTCAAAAAGCGATGTGGCCGTGACGAACCGGAGCGGTCTCGAGGGCACCGGTTCCGCGCGGGTTTCCAAGGCTAGAGGACGACTCATGGTGCCGATTCACCCATGCAAACGGATCCAACACTTTGGATTATAGGCCTTCCCTCTCCTTCCGGTACGTGCGGCAAGTTATAATGGCGGAGTACCGAGGGCCGATGGAACCCGAACTGATGCGCCGTCCGACGGATGGCCCTCACGCCACCCTTCCCGACCGGAGATGTATGCATGAGCGTGTTTTCGAATCCGTTTTTCTCGGACCACGAAGAAGTGGTTTTTGTCCATGATGACACGGCTGGCCTCAAGGCCATCGTCGCAATCCATGACACCACGCTCGGACCGGCGCTGGGCGGGCTCCGGCTCTGGCCTTACGCAAGCGAGGACGAAGCCCTGACCGACGTCCTCAGACTGTCACGGGGCATGACCTACAAGGCGGCCATCGCTGGCTTGAATCTCGGGGGTGGCAAGTCCGTCATTATCGGGGACCCATCCATCAAGAGCGAAGCCCTGTTCCGGAGTTTCGGCCGCTATATCCAGGGGCTTGCCGGGCGTTATATCACGGCCGAGGATGTCAACATCAATGTTGAAGACATCGAGTACATCTACCAGGAAACCGAATACGCCGTAGGCATCCATCCGGAGCATGGTGGCAGCGGGGATCCCTCCCCGTTTACTGCCTGGGGCGCATTCCAGGGGATGCGTGCCGCGCTCGAGAAAACCTTTGGACAAGCCGACTGGGCATCCCGGAGCATCGCGATCCAGGGCGTGGGACATGTCGGCCTGCATCTCGCCAGACTGCTGCGCAAGGAAAAGGCACGGGTCTTTGTGACCGACATCCATCCAGACCGCGTCCAGCGTGCGGTTGAAGAGCATGGCTGCGAGGCGGTCAGCGGCGACCAGATCTATGACCTCAAGGTTGATGTGTTTGCCCCGTGTGCGCTCGGCGGGTCGATCAATCCTGAAACCCTTCCGCGCCTGCGTTGCAAGATCGTCGCCGGCAGCGCAAACAACCAGCTGGCCACACCGGAATGCGGCACGGAGCTCGACCGTCGCGGGATCCTCTATACGCCGGATTATGCCTTGAACGCGGGTGGTCTCATCAACGTGGCCCTGGAAATCGAAGGCTACCAGCGAGAGCTCGCGGAACGGCGTGTCAACGCCATCTATGACATCATCAAGAAGATTTTCGAACATGCCGAGGCCCGGGGAATCCCGACCTGGAAGGCGGCCGATGTGATCGCCGAGGACCGGCTCGCCACCTTGCGCCC
>JAJZNM010000003.1 GCA_021852325.1 Pseudomonadota bacterium | reverse complement strand
CCTTGAGATCCTGCACACGCTGTTGCGCTTCGCGGCTCAGGGCGAAGATGCGCCGGGTGTATTCCCGGAGCATGCCGCCGGCATCGGTGAGCCGGACGCCCCTCGGCAACCGGTCGAACAGGGTGATGCCGAGACGTGCTTCGAGCTGCTTGATCTGGCTCGTGACGGCGGGCTGGCTGATATGCAGTTTCTGTGAGGCCAGGCTGATCGAGCCGGATTCCGCCACGGTTTCAAAAATTTCGAGATGCCAGAGGTTCATGGGCTTGGGGAGCGCCCCAGGGTGAGGGGTCCGGCGGTTCGGTAACGGGTCATAATATAGATATTATATATAGATAATATTATAAAGATGTATTTTATTTATATCGATCAAGTCTGTAGAGTACCCATCCGAGTCGCTCTTCCCGGGCTCGCCCGGTTGAGGGCACACGGTTGCCGCCCCCGAACCGGACGGCCCTTGAATCAATGAGGGAGACGATCCATGTCACGTTCCGCACAAAACCGGTTTTTATGGCTGATCACCGCGCTATCCACGCTATTTTGGGCACTCACGCCCGCACTCGCACAAGCCGGATCCTTCTGGCAGTATCCCGCGATCCCGGGATACGGACCGGTGCACGTCTGGCCCCATGTGATCGACAAACCCGGCCCCCACAAGCTCTACAAGGCGCTCTTTGATTTGACCAAACCCGGAAAGAGCTTTCTCGAGCTCAACCCCGGACTGGACCACATCGCCCGCGCCGTGAACACCTTCGCAGCCGCAAACGTGCCCCTCAACCACCTGCGCTTTGTGGTCATCATCCATGGACCGGCAACGCCGATTGCCCTGGGCGAACGCGCGTTCGAAATGAAATTCCACCACCCGAATCCGAACCTCCGCATCATCGCGGCACTGAAACGGGCCGGTGTCCGGATCTGGGTCTGCGGCAATGCGCTCGGTGACATGCATTTCACACCTTCCGAAGTGAATCCGCAGATCCGGGTGGTTCTCTCGGCGTTGACGACGCTCGTCATCCAGCAGGATGAGGGCTACGCCCTGATGCGCATGTAAGGGCTGGTCGATCGGGCGAGCCGGCTTGCCCGGCTCACCCCACACCCGACAGCCGGAAGCCCTCCACATTTGATTCCCGGAGTCACCATGAACGAGGTCAAACCTTTGCTGCTCGCACTGGCCGTGTCTGCCCTGATCGCGAGCCCCCCGATCGTTGCAAGCCCCCACAGGACCCGAGCAGTCGCGTGTCCGGAGGCCGTGAGCGCCCCGGCTTATCGCGGCCGGCTGTTCCCCCCCTGGCAGAAGGGGCGGAACGATCCCAGCACCTACCGTGGGCTCGGGTTTAGTGTCCCGGAAGTCGATGACCTGGCTGATTTCCATGGCGACCCGGAAACGGCGCAGCTCGTGATCTTCGTTGGCGGGAACTACTACTTTGCCATGGCGCCGCTCGTCCACGCGTTCGAATCCCGCCATCCCGGCCTCAAGGGTCTCATCTACTATGAGACCCTCCCACCGGGAATCCTCCTCCGCCAGATCCATGACCAGGACACGATCACGGTCGGGAACATGACCTGGCGTGTTGAACCGGATGTTTTCGCGGCCGGCCAACGCAAGGTCGAGGCCGCGATCCGGCATGGGCTTCTCCGGGGTCCCGTGGTCGACTATGCCACCAATGATCTCGCGATCATGATTCCACGCGGCAACCCCGGACAGGTCCATTCCCTGTCCGATCTCGGACGGCCCGGGGTGCGCCTCGCCATGCCGAACCCCGCCTGGGAAGGGGTCGCGCGCCAGATCCGCTCGTCCTTGGTCAAGGCCGGTGGCCGAAGGCTCGCGGAAGCGGTCTACGGCACCAAGGTCCGGAACGGGGAGACGATCCTGACCCATATCCACCATCGCCAGACCCCGCTGTTCCTGATGCAGGGTCTTGCTGAGGCGGGGGTAACCTGGAAATCCGAGGCGATTTTCCAGGAACAGATCGGCCACCCCATCCGGTATGTCGCGATTCCGCGAGCCGACAACACGGTCGCGGTCTACGCCGCGGCCCGGGTGCGCGGGTCCCCCCATCCCCGTGCGGCACGGCTCTGGCTCCGTTTCCTGCGCTCGCGGGTCGCGCTCCACATTTTTGAACACTATGGTTTCAGGCCCGTCCCGCATCAGAGCCTCCGACGTGTCGGGCATTGAGCCATCCGGGCCCATGCCATGCTGTGGAAGACGCGACCCTCACCCCTGAACGCCGGGGTCCGTGCCCGGGAAAAGGGCATCGAGACCGCAACCCTCCTCGGAACCGTCCTCCTCGCGATCCGGTTCGTCCAGGGCTGGATTTTCTGGGGCGGTGGCAGCCGCCGCCTGATTTACGCACCAGCCAAACTCGACCCGCATGCCGCGAGCTGGATGGCCAACAAGCTTCAATCAGCCATTCCCGGAGCCTTGCTCGGGACGGGCCATCTGGTCGGTTTCCTGCTCCGGCATTTTTCGATCCTTTATCCCGCACTCATCCTCTTCAGTGTCGTCGAGCTCCTCGCCGGGCTCTTTCTGATGGCCGGATTCATGACGCGCCTGTCGAGCCTCGTGACGATCGGTTTGAGCATCGTGCTCATGCTGCTCTTCGGGTGGCAGGGTGCGACCTGTATCGACGAATGGACCATGGCTTCCGCCAATCTCGCGATGGGCATCACGCTCTTTCTCGGCGGGGCCCCGGCATTCTCGGTCGATCGCTGGATCCTGGACCGCAAGCCGGGCTGGGCGGGTCGGGGCTGGTTCCGGTGGCTGCTGAGTGGTCCGATGGATCCCCAATGGACCCGTCGAGCGGGTCTTGCCGGGCTCGCATTCACGATCCTCTTTGTCGGGTTGACCTACAACTATTACCGGGGCTCGATCTGGTCATCGTTCCACGGGGATCCCGTGAGCCCAACCCGCCATGGCATCCAGTTGAGCAGGGGTTGGCTGTCTCCCGGAGGAGCGGTCCATTTTGATGCGGTACTGGATGCCGGCACCGCGGCCGAGCCGGCACACATCATCGACGTGAGGCTGATCGGTTCGGGTGGACGGGTACTCGAACGCTGGTCCCGGCATGCCCTGTCCAGGCTGCCTGCGGACGATTTCCGGAATGTCTACCGGTATAACCGCTTCGTCCCCGGATTTGGAGGGATCACGGCCCGGGTGGGGGCACAGGCGACCATCCGTCTTCCGGCCACCCGTCCGCTGCCGGATGGATCGGCCGGTGCGCTTTTCCTTGAGCTCGTCACGATCAATGGCCATCGCTTCAGGTTGAGGCTCGGCCGGTGATGCGTTCGATGGCCCGGGACTCGCGAGGATGACCGTCGTGGTGGACTTCACTCCGGTCCGCGGACTCGTGGGTGGCCTGCTCATCGGCTCAGGCGCCGTCGTCTGGTGGCTGGCTGCGGGACGGATTGCCGGCATCTCCGGGCTTTTGGGACAGATGGTCGAAGCACGCGGGAGGGGAGGATTCGCACGCTGGTGCTTCCTCGCAGGGCTCGTCATGGGTGCGGCGGGCTGGGTGGGGATGCAAGGCATCTCCTGGTCCATCCATTTCCCGGTTCCATGGCCGCTCGTGGCCCTGTCGGGGATTCTCGTGGGGGTGGGTACCGAGATGGCGTCCGGCTGCACGAGCGGGCACGGGGTTTGCGGCCTCGCCCGGGGCTCGCGACGGTCGGTCGTCGCCGTCGTGGTGTTCCTGTCCGTCGGCATGCTCACCGTCTGGATGGTTCGCCATGGTAGCTGAGCGGCAGAACTCCCCGGGACGTCTGGGCGCCGCGGCGTGGGTTTCTGGCCTGCTCTTCGGGTGGGGTCTTGCCCTGTCCGGAATGATCGAGCCCGGGAAGGTGATCCACTTTCTCGATGTGACCGGGCGCTTTGATCCGACGCTCGCCTGCGTGCTCCTCGCAGCCGTCACCGTCACGGCGCTCGGGTACCGCTTGGCGGGCCGTCAGCCTTCAGGGCCCTGGTTCGCGCCGGATTACGATCTCCCCCGGAACCGCGCAGTGGATCTCCGGCTCGTGGCCGGTGCGGCGCTCTTCGGGGCCGGCTGGGGCTTGGCGGGGCTTTGCCCCGCCCCCGCGCTCGCCGACCTCGCGAGCGGATCGTACCCGGTGATCCTCTTCGTCGCATCGATGTTGGCTGGCATGAAGGGGGCGCAATTGATTGGCCGACGGCGGGTGGCTCGAGACTCTGAGTGCCGATTCCCGGCCTGATCTCCCGGGCGGGTGTGGAGACTCAGCGTGGAGCTTGATAGCCGCCGGGGATGCCCGTTGGCGAGAGGACGAGTTGCCAGAGCTGGAGCTTGCGGAGCTTGAACGAGACGGCACTGGCCAGGAGGTAAAGCCGCCACATGCGGTGAAAGCGCTCGTCGTAGCTTTTCGAGAGCGCCGTCCAGGCCGCTTCAAAACGGTCGTGCCAAGCCCTGAGGGTCTTCTCGTAGTCGGCGCCAAAGTTGTGCCAGTCCTCAAGGACGAACAGGTTCTCGAACGCGCGCGTGATCTGTGCGGCCGATGGCACGAGACTGTTCGGAAAGATGTAACGCTCGATCCAGGGATCGGTGCGCTGCCGCGAGCGGTTGCCGCCGATCGAATGGAGGAGAAAGAGCCCTTCCGGTCGGAGCACCCGGTGTACGGTCTCGAAGAAGGCCCGGTAGTTCCTGGCCCCCACGTGCTCGAACATGCCGACCGAGACAACCCGGTCGTAGGTGCCATCGAGGTCCCGGTAATCCCGGATCTCGAAATGGATGGGGAGATCCGCGGTGTGAGTCTTTGCGTACTCGAACTGCTGGCGCGAGACCGTGATGCCATGCACTTCGACCCCATAGTGTTCCGCGGCATAGCGGGCGAGACCGCCGAAGCCGCATCCGATGTCGAGGAGGCGCAGCCCCGGGGCGAGCCCGAGTTTCCGGCAGATGAGCGCGCATTTGGCTTCCTGCGCCGCCTCGAGCGTCCGGGCCTCTTTCCAGTAGCCGCAGCTGTAGATCAGTTGCGGGTCGAGCATGGCCTGGAAGAGGTCGAGACCGCGGTCATAGTGCCGCCGTCCGACTTCGAAGGCCCGCCGTGGATTCTGGAGATTGAGGAGCCAGCCAGCCAGGGTACGCGCCCGCTCCAGGATCCGGGCCAGTCCCGGGGGGTCATCGAGGCCTTGGGCGACCAGCCTTTCGAGACAGCGGTCGAGTGCCGGTGCCTCCCAGTCGCCATCCATGTAGGATTCCCCGAAGCCGAGCGTTCCTTGAAAAAACACCTTGTGGAAAAAGCGTCCATCCCGGATCTCGATATCCCACGGATTGGGGCCGGCAGGCACAATGCCGGCTTTCTCGATGCGGGACCGAACCCAACGCGCAATGGGCCCATTGCGCAAAATAGGGGTTTGAGGAGGAGCGGAATGCGTGGCTCGGGTCATGCTGGAAACACTCAGCTGGGTTCGGGCGGGATCCATGGCCCCAGCATCTGCCGCAAGGGTTCAAGCTGAATCCGGTAGTGCTTCCAGTGCCCGATTGAATCCTGATGGATGTGATCGCGAACCTGGGTCGCGCTCGCTGTCCGCACGGGGCGGCTGATGGTCTCGGTTGCGAGACACGCAGAGGCGAAAGGGAGACCCAGGAAATCCATGAGTTTCCGGATTTCCGGTTCGGGGTCACTGGCCAGCGATTCATATGCGAGATCGTAGATCGCCTCGCCGGCGACTTCACGCCAGTGGGCCATGAGTCTCTGGTAGGCGATGAAGTAATGCCCGAACTCTTCGAGATCGTAGGTGTAGGCATGTCCTTGGGTGAAAAGCTGGCGATAGGCGGAAAGAGCCTGATCCAGGGGATGTCTTTGCATGTGTATGATGTGTGCGCCCGGGAAAGCCATTCGGATGAGCCCGATGAAGAGAAAATTACCGAGCAGCTTGTCGGTGAATATGCCGGAAGGCTGGTATCCGGTCATCGTTTCGATTTCACGAAAATACTGGAGTCTGAAATCCTGGAGGTCGCGCTTGGCGCGGGCTTCGGGGAGCGCGTTGGGGAACCCGGGCACACGACCCCAGGTCGCGCCGAGCCCGACGGCCAGACGGGGCAGAATCGTGAGTTCGCCGCTGGCTGCAATGTCGGGATGAGCGCTCAGGATATGTTCCAACAGGGTGGAACCGGAACGGGGAAGGCCCACGATGAAAAGAGGCTGGGGTGACGAGGGGTTGTGATCAAGGCAGCATCGCTCGATGAACACGCGACTGAAGATACCGGCGATCCGTTTCATGCGTTCTTCTTCGGTTGCGAGGTCGAACTTGAGATGTCGGCGTCTGAGCTTTGAGGCTGCTTCGAGCAAGGGGAAAGCTTCCTCAGGCCTTCCGAGATCGTCATAGGCCCGGGCGAGTCCAAACATAAGATCAATCCGGACCACTTCCGGAGTCACTACAGGCTGCAGGGACTGGTATCGACTTTCCAGAAAGCCAAGCCTCGGGTCGTCAGGAGTCTTGAAGGTTTTGATCGAAGCCAGGTCACCGTAACCCATGCGGTCGGGGTGTTCGCTGAGCAGTGCGAACAGCCGCTTTTCTGCGGCTTCAAAGTTTCCGGTGATTCGATCGAGCGTGCAAAGTGCCTGCTCGGCCTCCGGATGCACCGGAAATCTTTGGAGAACTTGCTCCAGGGATGCCCGGGCTTCGGCATAGCGTCCGAAATCCATCAGGCAGAGTCCGAGCCCGGTTAGCGCGTCCGGTTCATCCGGATCCAGCACAAGCGCGCGCTTAAAGCAACTCTCGGCAGCGAGTGGATTCCCGAGGGTTGTGTGGACGGCACCGAGCGAAACCCAGGTGGATGCCAGTTCCGGCCGCAACCGGCCGGCCTCTTCGAAAGCGGCCTGTGCCTGCTCAAGCTGCTCCAGCATCCAATGGGCTTTTGCGAGCCCGATCAGGCACGCCGCGCGGCTTTCCAGCGTCGGTGCGCGCGGGATCGCCTGGCGGAAGCGCTGGATGGCCTCTTGGGCATGCCCGGCTTTATGGGCAATGACCCCGGACAAGTAGAGGAGTTCCGGATCATCCATCTGGCTGCCCAGCAGGCTTTGGCACAAGGTTTCCGCAAGTTCGAGTTCCGATCCATCAATGTATGCATAGAGCCGCGCGCGCGACTCGATAGCGGTGTCGGAAAGGTGGGGCCGGTTCATTACGGATGGCTGGTGCCGGCCGACCCGCGGTTTTGCAGTTCAATCATCTGGTTCTTGAGCATCTGCGCGGCTTCAGGCCCGATCCGGAAACCGGGACTCTGGTTCGGGTTGATGATGATCCCGGAGTCTTCCGGCACACAGAGGATCGCAAAGGGCGCTTCGACCGCGATGATGCAGGGCAGGCTGCGCTCATGTGCGCCCTGGAATGCGATGGCCCGTCTCCGGGTACTGAAGACGGCGAGCATCGCCTGGTCGAGATGCGGTCCGTCCGAGACGAGACCCATGCGTGTGCTCGCCAGGGCGGCAGGGTCCGATCCCGTTTCGCGATCCGCGAGCAGCCAGACCTGAGCTTGGACGAACTCAATGAGTGCCCGTTCCCGCGTCGACAACTCCTCCGTGAGTGCAGCCATGGCTCGGTCGAGACTCGTTTCGTCCGGGTCGGTGCTTGCGTTCGGTTCGGATGGATCCATCATATATCTCGCCTCAAACTTGAATTATAGCGGGTGGGTTTCGGCAAGGCCCGACCGGCCCAGTGGGTCGGTGATGGCAAGCGCCCTCTCCAGTGGACCCAAATGGGCGGCGTAACGTTGCCAGCGAGCCACCGAGTCGGTGCGTATCGGCTGGCGGGCCTGGTAGACGCTTGCCGTCTTGATGCGGTGTCCGGTTTGTTCCGGTTTCAGGCAAGCCTCCTCGAAGGGAAGCCCCAGGGCATCTAGAAGACGTACAAGTGCTTCGCGCGGATTCCGTACCAGGGATTCATAGCGGATTTCGATCAGCATGTCCGGTGGCAGCTGTTGTCGCCAATGTTCCATCAGAGTCTCATACATCCGGTAGTAATGCCCGAGGTGTTCGAGGTTGGTGGCGAACTTGTGACTGGTCCGGAAGAGGGTCGTGTAACACGAAACACAGGTGTCACGGGCATCACGCATGACGTGAATGATCCGCGCATTGGGGGAAAGGGCATGAAGCAGTCCCAGAAACATGAAGTTGGTGGGCATCTTGTCCGTGAGATTGGGTTTGCCATGGGCAGAGGCGGCATGGAGCTGGTCGACGTCGGCGCGCAGCTTCTTCCAGGCGACGGGCGAGAGCGGATTCAAGACGAAGGGCAACTGGCCGAGATCCGGCAGACCGAGCGCATGGCGGAAGCAGTTGTGCAGTGCCGTCATCTCTCCGCCACCCGTGATGGCTGGATGTGCGGACAGCATTTGTTCCACGAGAGTGGTTCCCGAACGCGGCATGCCCACGATATAGATGGGATTGACAGGGCCGGGATGAAGAAAGCGGTGCCTCTCGATGAATCGGTGATCGACCGCTTCCAGGATGAGCCGCATGTACTGGCGTTGTTCCGTTTCAGCATTGGTCGAGGTGTGTGGACGCAAGGCCTGTCCACGCTCGAAGGCGGCCCAGGCCCGATCGTATTCGTACCGGTCTTCGAGGACCTTGCCCCAGGCGAAAAAAGCATGGTATGCCAGGGGATGCTCGGGTTCGTGATGGGCGTGCTCCATCGAACGCTCGATGAGTTTGCTGTCTGGACCGTCTGCTGCATGGGACTTGAATCGCGCCAGCAGCCAGGCTGCGGCATAGGCGCCCGGCTGCCGGCTGAGCAATGTTCGCAGGCGCTCGAGTGCCCGGTCGAACTGTCCCATCTGTCCTTCGAGCGCGGCGAGACCCATGATGGCCGGCGGGAATCCCGGTTCGACCTTGAGCGCCACGCTGTAGAACGATTGGGCCCGTGTGCCGTTTTCTTCTTCTAGGGACCACAGTTCCGCCCGTGCAGTGGGGATGAGCGGATCCCGTGGCCGTAGCGCCTGGGCACGGGCATAGGCCTGGTCGGCAGCTTTAAGATCGTTGAGTTCGGTAAGGCTTTCCCCCAAGCCGAGCCAGCCGGGTGCCCAGTCGGGTGCCCGGTTTACGGCCACCTGCCAGTGGGGCAGTGCTTCCCCGTCCCGTTCGGTCAGATGCAGAAGGTTCGCCAGATTGAAGGCAATCATGGGATCCTGCGGATCCTCATTCCGAAGGACGCGAAGCAGTGTTTCCGCTTCCTGCCAGCGGTGTAGCCGGACCAAGGCAGTGGCCAGGTTACCTTGAAAGGCCCGGTCCGTGGGAGCAAGCGCGACCGAACGTTTCAAAAGCTCCAATCCCATCTCGGTGTGACCCATCTCCAGGCAGTTCAATCCTGCGAAATGCAGGAGTGGAGGAAATTCGACACCGTAACGCAAGAGCATGTTGAACTCACGATCTGCTGCCTCGTGCCGACCCTTTTGCATAAGCTGGATGGCCTCGCGGAGTCCGCGTTCGAGGACTGGACGCGGGAGGCGCGGGATCGGCTCACGGCTCATGGGCCAAACCCGATGGAGCGAAGTTCGGGATAGAGCCTGAGCAATCCCGGTGCATAGTGTTCCCAGTGTCTTGGGGCACGGCCATAGATCGGCTGTCGGGCCTGCCAGGCATGGGCACGGGCAATGATATTCGGTGCAGACAAGCGTGTTCCAGCCTCACCGGTTGCTGGCAGTGCGAGAAAGCGCAGAACTGCCTGGACGACGGTGGCGGGTTCGGCCACGAGCGTTTCATAGCGGATGGCACGAAGATGGCCGGCGGTAATGGCCTTCCACAACGGCATGAGCGTTTCGTGACAGCGGAAAAAGAAAAGCAGGTGATCGATGGAGTAGGTGAATGCGAGATCAGGATGGGTGAAATCGTGGAAGTAGAGTGAAATCAGCACATCCCGGAGATCGCGTTCCAGTGCCAGTATGGGTGCGTGTGGAAAAAGCCTCCGGATCACGCCCACATGAAAGAAATTGAGCGGGTTCTTGTCGATCACATAGCGCGTGGACTCACCCGAGGTGGGAGGCGGGATCGAACGCATCAGGACCTCACGATAGGAGGCCCGGAGGGCTTCGAGTTCGTCATCTGAGGGGGGGGCTCCAGCCTGATCAGCTTCACGCCAGCGTTCGACGAGGTGGGTTTCCTGGACGAGAGCAGGGAGCATCGGCAGTTCCCCGGCGCTGCGGATGGCGGGGTGTTCGAGGAGGACTTGCTCGATGAACGTGCAACCACTTCTCGGGAGGCCGACGATAAACAGCGGTTCCACCTCCTCCCGAGGTAGGAGAGTGGAGGGTGCCCAGACGCGGTGGGGCGCGACGAGGCGTTCGCGAAGCAGGCTTCGGCATCGATCGGGATCGAATCGTATGGTCTTGCGGCGAATCGCGTTGGCCGTCTCGACCCATTGGAGGGCCTGGTCCCATTCCTCAAGATCATCCCAGATCTTGCCCAGTGCAAATTCGAAACAGGCCCGGGTTGATTCCGGGCGCTTGGGATCAGTCGCCTGAGCCATGAAGAAGTCGATCAAGGGATCCCGCCGGGACCGGAAGTGCCGTGCGTGGGACAACTGAAGAAAGGCGGTACCGAGATCCGGGTCGTTTTGAAGTGCTTGCTCGAAGTATGCGGTGCCCGAGTCGATTCGATCCGATTGGAAGTGCAGGCGTCCCCGGTGAAACCAAGCTGCCCCCAGGCCGGGTGCCAGTTCCGTGGCACGTTCCAGGCAGGCCAAGGCGAGGCCCCCTTCTTGGATTCCTTCGAGGAAAAGGGCGACCTTCACGAGTCGGGTCCCGTCTTTGGGGCCGGATGCAAGCCAGTCACGGTATAACCGTGCCGCCTCGTCTTTTCGATCTAGTTCCAGGTAGAGGAAGGCAAGGCTTGTGCGGGCCTCGAAGTGATCCGGCGCCAAGCGCAGCGTCTCACGGAGCGCGGCCTCTGCGCTGACAGGGTCGCCTTGCCTCCGTAGCTCATTTCCCAGCTCGTAAGACGTACTGGCATCGACCAGGACCCCCTCAGTGGGAAATGCGGGCGCTGAACCGGGCGGCGGTGGCTCATTCATGCGAATACGGGCACAGTCCTGGGGCTGGAGGGTGGAATCTCGGGCTGCGATTCACCGCATGCCGTTGGCGATTGTACCAATTTGAGGACTGTCGCGTGTTAGCAACAAGCATTATTGTTGTATTGAACACACAAAGCTGGCGATGTGCTCCGTCCGGACTCATTGGACGGAGTTTTTTTTATGCTCCGCGCCAAGGCTTGACAGCAGGGTTGAAAGTGGTATGCTCACCACAATCCTGGTCGCGCCAGGAGCATTATCACCTCAGCACATGTGGAGGCTATCAACAAATGAAACAGAGAAATCTTGTGCGGCAAGCAGTACGCGGGGCGCTCATCGCCGGCGCGTCTGCAGGAGTCGTCGCCGCACCGGCAGCGCTGGCCGCAAGCAATACCACGAAGCTCGCCAAAATCGAGGTCGTGGGTTCGCGCATCATGCGAACGAGTACGGTCACCGCACAGCCGGTTGTGGTTCTCACGAAACAGCAACTCAATCTGACTGGCGAGGTCACGATTGGCAACATTCTCCAGTCGATCACATCGGCTGGCGCAGCCATCAATACGCAGACCAACAACGGAAATGACGGCGACACGTTCGTTGACCTGCACAACCTGGGCTCACAGCGGGTTCTCGTCCTGCTCAATGGACACCGCTGGATTCCGACTCTGGGTGGTTCCGTCGACCTCAATACGATCCCGGCTGCGATCATCGAGCGCGTGGAAGTGTTGCTCGATGGCGCATCACCGATTTATGGATCGGATGCGATTGCCGGGGTGATCAACATCATCACCGTGCAGAACTTCAATGGAGCCGAAGCCAGTGCCTACATGGGCATCTACCAAGGGCACAATGCCTCCGTCCCGGCGGGATTGGGCCTGGCCCAGCCGATCAGCAGCAGCAACCACTGGGACGGCAAGGTCCAGGAATACAGCTTTACCCTGGGAGCGAGCAACAGCCGTGCAGGGGCCTTGCTGTCGGTCGGCTACCGGGAACAGCAGCCGATCTGGGCTGGCAACCGGACGCTTTCCCAATTGCCGATCATCGGCACCGGTAATGAGGCGGGCAGCTCCGGCACGCCCGGCGGCCGCTTCATCTACGCAGGACCAGTCAATCCGTATCCCACGGTCACTTCGCAGCCGTTTGGAACGACTTCGGGGCTTTACGATATCGCAGGCCCGCTGAATGGCCCACATGCGAATCCGCAGCCGTTCTCGCCTTCCGAAGCCTATAATTACGCCCCGGCGAACTATCTCATGACCCCGTCGGAACAGTGGTATGCCTATTCACAGGCCCACTACCGTTTCAACTCACACCTCCAGTTCGATACGAACGTGCTCTACAACGACAACACGTCGGTGAGCACCCTCGCACCGAATCCACTGTTCCTTGGTGTGTTCGGGTCGGATGACTCGAACAATGGGATCAAGGTGGGTATCTCGGCCACGAACCCCTATAACCCGTTCGGCGTTGATCTCGTGCCGTATAGTGGTGCGGCCGGCGCGGCGCAATGGTGCTCTCTCTATGGCACAGCGAACTGCGCGACCCATAGTGACACCCTGTTCTTCCTGGGCCGCCGCATGATTGAATCCGGGTACCGTGTATTCGATTCGAACAAGCGGACCTTTGGTTTCGGGATGGGCTTCAAGGGTTACTTCCGGATGCTCGGCCATGACTGGGATTGGAACGTCCACTACGGATATGCCAATCGCGACGTGATTTTCAAGACCACGGGTCTCCAGAACACCTCCCGTCTCGCCTTGGCCCTGGGACCTCTCAACATCTGCCAAAGCACGCCGGGCTGCGTCCCGCTTGATCTTTTTGGCGGATATGACCTCCAGACCGGGCAAGGCACGATCACGCCGGCCATGGCCAACTACATCGACTACACCAGCGTGAGCGAGGATGCCATCACGCAGCGCGACTATTCCGGCAACCTGACGGGCACACTCGTCGACCTGCCAGCCGGACCGCTCGGTGTCGCCGTGGGCTATGAGTACCTGGAAGACAATGGCTACTTCACTCCCGATCCGCTCGTGGCCTCAGGCAATGCAACGACGAACACATCATTCCCGACCAGTGGCCGGGAGGCGAGCGATGCCGAATACATCGAAGTCAACGTGCCCTTGGTGCGCGATGTATTCCTGGTCCATCACCTGTCGGTAGACATCGCGAACCGCTGGACCCAGGCGACGTGGGCGGGATTTGCCAATCCCACGACGCCGGTCGGCAGCCGGGCCACCAACACGTCGGGACGCATCGCATTCAAGTATGCCCCGATCCGTAGCCTGCTCTTCCGCGGCAGCTGGTCGCAGGGGTTCCGGGTGCCATCGATCAGCGAGTTCTTCGCGGGTCAGGCACAGTCTTTTGACCCGTTGACCGATCCCTGCCCGGCTTCGATCAGGTCGGGACACCCGCTGCCAAACTGCCCGGCCACGGCGATCCAGCCGCTCGGCCAGATTCCGGTCACGGTCGGCGGAAACGCCCACATGACTCCGGAACGGTCGATCTCGCGCACGATTGGATTCGTCTACAGTCCGTCTTACATCCCCGGCTTTGACATTTCCGCCGATTTCTACAAGATCGAGCTGGTGAATGCGATTACCGCGGGTGGAGTGGGACCGCAGACGATTCTCGACAGCTGTTACAGTTCGGTCGGGCTCTATTGCAGTGATATCCAGCGGAATGGCGCAACCTACAACACGCCTGGATCAATCACCAATATCCTGTCGCTCAACGCAAATGTGGGCTCACTCAAGACGGATGGCTGGGACATCAATGCCGGTTACCGCTTCCCATCGACTCCGATCGGCGACTTCAAGCTGGACGTGAATGCCACATTTACGAAGACGTTCGTCAATTCCTTTGTGGGCCTGAATGCCCAGACTGGTTTGCCGACGGAGTTCACCCAGGAAGAAGCAGGAACGGTGACGGGACTCATTCCGAAGCACCGCGCAAATGCCGTCCTGCAGTGGAGCTATGGTCCGTGGTCGGCAGCTTGGTCGATGGAGCTGATTGGTCCCATGTGGGAACAGTGCCAGAACTCGGGTATCGTGGCTGACTTCATTCTGCCGCAGGTCGGGACTGGCTGGTGTGGTGATATTCTTCAGACGCCACAGCAGTTGCATGATCCGTATGTGGTCAAGGGCTTGAACGAGCTCGGAACGACCGTCTACAACGATATCCAGGTCACCTACGACGTGGATGCTTGGAATACCGATGTTACCTTCGGAATCCGGAACCTCTTCGACAGGAATCCGCCGATTTCGATGACGGCTTTCGCGAATAGCTATCAGCCGTTTTACTATCGGGTCCCGGGCCGGTTCTTCTATGCCCGTGTAGGCGTGCGCTTCTAAAAAATCCAACAACGACAACAAAAGAACACTGCCCGTGGTTCCGCAAGGAACCACGGGTTTTTTGTCTTTGTCTGAACGGACGTGCGCGCCAGAAAGTGAAGGGCCATGCTGGCGCTTCCACTCCGGATCAGGGCTCGCCGATCCACCGACTCTCGCCCGGATGGATGCGATGTGGATCAAGGTCCCACAAATCTGTTCACGGAGGCACAAGAGCCTTGGAAACCTGATTCCTGTGCCATGGGTTGAGGAACCGGGTTGGGAAAATACGAGGAAAGGTCGTCAATCCTTTGGCGTGGTGCCGGGTCACCCAGAATGGTTTCTGGCACTCCAGCTGCTGATCATCCGGGTGATCGATTAGCGCCGCAGAGTGGGCGTTGGGGACTCACACCCGACCATTGCTCCGATGCCTGGAACGGGCACATGGGCAGTTTGCGAACCGGTGGTCAGCGGGTCATGATGGGACCCAAAATCGGTCTCGTGCTGATATATCGGGAGGGCCTTGTCAAAATAAGTGTGGCTGGCGCATCCGATCGACGGTTCCACTTCAGGAAGGTTTTTGCTCTCATCCGCATGGCCGCACTCGGGAGGGAGTGGCCCCAGATCCCTTTGGGCAACATCAAATGCTGTACGATCGGTAACGCGGTCGCCCATTCCTCAGCAATGGACTGCCGACCGACTTCAAGGCCAGCGCGGGCGTCCGAGGCCCGTGTCTATCTCGAACATGCTGGAAGGCATGAAGCCTACCCCATACTCCTTGCGCCCGGGCGTTCGCGGAACCAGAGCGTGGCCAGCCATTTTTCTCCACTTTGTACCGGCAATCCGGCATGTAGCGCAAGCGGCATGCGGTTCCCCGAGGCATCGAGATTGCGAAAAGCGACAACCTGCCCGGATCGGGATTCAATCGTTTGTTGCAGTGTGGGGAAATCGGTCGCGCCACCTGTAAATCCATCATTGAGGTAGGTGAGCACCGTTTCGGTGCGTTGTCCCAGGCGGATACATTCTGGATCCCGTTTGCAGGTCTCGGGGTCGAATGCGTCGTAATGTGGCCGGTATTCTTCACCCGGACGGTAGCGGAGTACCGCCAGTGCCTCGGCCCGCTCCAGGTGCTGCCCGGCGAATGACGCAATCCGTTCTTCGAGCCGCATCAAGATGAGGTCTTCGAGATTGGGCGGAAAATTCATGGCGCTCGATGTCCGGACCGGGTTTTTGATGATGCGGCCCGTATGGGGCTCTTGGGTTTCGGCAGGTCGGAGATGCGGTGCTGCAAGGGCGATCAGGTAGTCGCACTCAATGGGATGAAGCAGGTCTGTGCCGATGCGAAGTGCGATGCGGGTGTCACACTCAGTGGTTGATCCCGCTGATCGGGTTTCCCATTCGAAAGGAATGATGGTTCGCAGATGGGGGCGGTCCGGATATTGCGGTGGGAGAATCGCCAGGTCTCGGACGGTGGAGATGCCAAGCTGGTGCTGGAGGTTTTTGAGCCGCAGGAGGCTGGGGAACAATCCCTGTGTTCCTGCCCAGGACAGGATGGGCAGTGCCAAATCGATTTGTCCCAAGCCGAGCCGGATGACACTCAAAGCGTGCGTGGCGAAGACGTCGCGGAGTGTGGCGGCCGCCTCGAAACAGGTGATGGCTGCCTGATGCCAGTTGGCCCCGAGTCCGAGATAGACGAGGCCAAGCGTGCGTAGCGCTGCGGAATTCCCCGTGCGGGCAGCTGCCAGCAGAACTGCTTTGGCACGTTCGGGATCGCGCAGTGTTCCCAGGCCGAGGTAGACGAGGTTGGCCAATGCCAAGAGTGCAGTCCCGTTGCCTTCCCGGGCAGCCTGTTCAGTCCAATGGTAGGCCTGGGTGGGATCATAGGGTATTCCAAGCCCGCGGAGGTAGAGCATGCCAAGATAGCCCATGGCATCGGTTTGTCCCCGGCCGGCCATCTCGAGCAGGCGACGATGGGCTTGGCTGAAATCGCGGTTTTTCAGGGCATCAAGGGCCTGCCCCAATTCCGGACTGGGGGTTGAAAGATGCATCGAGGCCGGGTCCATGTATGCTCCGGCCACTCAACCCGGAGAGCTTGGGGTCTGGCGTACGCGACGGTAACCGGGGGCGAGTGCAGGTTCATCCTGGTAACGCACCCAGGCGTTGAAGGCAACCGTGATGCGGATGCCGCTGCCCGTGTAGGGGCTCACTTCATGGTAGAGATAGGACGGGAACAGCACCAGTTCACCCGCCTGGAAGATGTGTTCGAGTGCACCAAACGCATAAGGCGAATCCAGATAGCTGTTGCCAGGGTCGACGAACATGCCCACATTCACCCTGGGATCAAAGAAACGGAGCACGCCACTGGCCGGGGGGGCTGTATTGGACAGGGCCGGGTCGACACAGTACACCCCTGACCAGGAGGCCATGGGATGATGATGGTAGCTCGTGTAGCCACCTTGGCGGGTCAGGTGGAACCAGCTGTGGTGGTAGATGCGCAACTCGGCCATCTCTTCCATCGTGTAGCCATTGAGCGTCTGAATCAGATGGCCGAGGTGATTGAGACAGAACTGGGCCAGGGACTGGACGTCGGGATCATCCCAGTAAAAAAAGTCGAATGCGCTCTCAAAGACGTTATGCTTGCGGACCGGACTGGGTCGTGTCTGATCGTTTGCGGGTGGAGCGGTCTCCCATTCAATCAAATGGCGTTTGAGCCTCAGATTGAATGCCTCCGAGTTGGGCAGCTGGGTACGGTAGAACGGGCTGGCGAAAATTGACTCCAGGCCTCTTGTCGTTCGTGGGGGGCTCACAGCCACCGTTCGAGGCTCCTAGCATGGCCCGGCACTGGATCTTCCGGAGAACCCGCTGCTCCGGCCAGAAGACGATCGGCCCTCAGGGCATGTTCAGTCGAGATCATTTGCGGGTCCTCGGTGCATCGGGTTCAGGAGAAATATTCCCGGCTGAAGGTGTCATGTGCATCGATCACGCGGGCGACGAGTTCCTGTTCGATTGGGGTCAGTGCAGGATTCCAGATGTCTGCGATCAGGACAACACGTGTGGCCGTATTCGCGTTCCACGCCTCATGCTTGAAGCTGTCGTCGAAAACCAGTACCCGACCCTCACGCCACTGGCGCGTCTCGCCACCGACCATGATGCCGCAGCGATCCGGAATTCCAAGTCCCAGATGGACGGTGAGCTTGGCATTTGACAGGCCATGATGCGGCGGGAGGTGTGTACCGGGTTTCAGGATGGAGAAAAAAATCTCTGGTGCATGGGATTGTCCGCGCGCGAGTGGCAAATGCTTGAGCGCCGAAAAGGTTCGGGGGCAGCGTTGGATGATGCCAGGGACCGGATTTCCGGAACGGTAAAGGTGGTAGCTGCTCCAATCGAGCGATCCCGCCAGATCTTTCCAGATCGGGCTCTGCCGGGCTCCTTCCGGGACGTACGGCTGCTCCGGTGTGGCAGCGCGGTTTTCCGAAACGAGCGCCTGGTATTCCGCCAGGATGCCCGGTGTTTCGGCCTCGAAAGCCTTGACCCAGGGGAACTCCCCACGTTCAAACCAGGGTTTGGGATTGAGGCCGGGATAAAAAAGAAAGTCGGGGTGCTGCTCCGGATCTTCATAGGATGGGGGCGTCAACCCCTTGAAAATGTCGAGAAACCGGTGTGCCCGTTCCGGCAGCTTGGACTCAAAGAGCGTTTCGACCTCCTGTGCTGCCTTGGAAATGGCAGCCAGACGGAGTGGAGCGAGCCGACCGATGGCATGCGCCGCCAGTTTCTGGATTCCGGGTGGCTGTGTCGCCGGACTGGTCCGCAAGACGGGCTCGAGGGTCAAGGCTTTTCCGTAGCACCGCAGCGCCTCATGGGCCCTTCCCAGATCCTCGAGGATCATTCCCCGGTGAAGGTGTGCCGCAGCACGCTCGGGGTTGATCTGGATTGCGCGGTCGATCGCTTCAAGGGCATTTTCGGGCAGCCCCTGACTGCGTCGGACTATGGCCAGGTTTTCCTGCAGCTGGGAACTCTTGGAATTGACGCGAATCGCGGCCTGAAGGTGACGCAGGCTTTCTTCCAGATTTCCGGCTTCGTAGGCCCGCATCGCAATGAACGTCATAGCCGGCAAATGATGGGGAGCAGCTTCCAGGATGCGGCGGTAGATCTTTTCCGCGTCTTCAAGCCGACCATCCCGAACCAGCACCTCGGCGCAGTTTGTGAGCAGAGCAATCTGGTCCGGCAGTTCTGCAATCGGGTAGTCCTCGATGTTCTGTCCGAGCGCGGCTGGGGTGACGTTTTTATTCATGGGCCGGGATTCCTGCATCAGAATGTGAGATCAAGATTGGGCCGTTCACGGAGCAAGTCAAAAGCAATGATCGCACGCTCGCCGGGCAACCGGAAGGGATGCACATAATGGATATGATAGGGCGGGAAAAGGAGCAATTTCCCTTCCTCGGGTTCAAGGCGACGGGTGAGTGTGAATCCGTGGTGGACGGAGATGGGATGGGGGTTCAAGAACTCGATCCAACCCTGGGGCGGCTCCCGGCCTTCGGGCAGGCGGACATAGTAGACCCCACTCGCGAGGTTCCCCGGAGTGGGATGCATATGGGGAGCCTGCCAGTCCCCTGCCGTGAGAAAGTTGGCCCAACCCATGAGCCAGGGCCTGAGACTGGACGCCGGGGGGCCAAAAACCTGGGTTAGGTAGTGTGCTGCAGCGGGCAGGATGATTCTCTCCCGGAGGGTAACTACAGCTGCATCGGTCCGTTCCAGGAAATTCCTGTGCTTTGCGGTCTGGTATCCGCCTTGTGTCGAGATTCGTCCCGAGTAGATGGCGTTCTCGCGATGGTCGCTGCGGTTGGTTTCTGCCAGGCTTTTGAGCAGCGTGTACAGTGCCGCGTTCAAATCCCCGCATCCGTGATGGCGTCGTTCGAGAACGGTCGTCGGGTAGTGCACTTCGACAGTTTCGTCGAAGGAGATCGGGTCGGATTGAGCTTTAACAGCCATAACTACTCCACCGGATGTTCCCCATTGTGTCCGGCTTGCTGTAAACTATAGCCGGAAAAGCACTGTTCACTCAAGCTGAAACGCGGCGGCGGGTGCAACGGTCCCTTATACAATCCGCACATAGATGGTGACGAGATCCGGGTGGCCAGCCAATCCAGATCGGATGATCGAGTGGCCGAAAGCTTCGATCCGACTGTTCTGAACAGTGGGGCGGCTGGCTATCTCGAAGATCTCTATGAACAATACCTGGCCGATCCCCGTTCGGTACCGGCCGGGTTTGCGCGGGTGTTCGCCGGATGGGGTGCAGGGGATCCCGGGATCCCGAGACGCCCGATCGAATCGGTTCTGGCCGGGCTTGCACGGGCCCCCCGGCTCGCGGCGGTGGGCACGGACCCGTCCGAAAGCAGTGTCTGGACCCGTTGGGTCCAAGCCTATCGCTCGCGTGGCCATTGGGCTGCCCGCCTGGATCCTTTGGGGCTCGCGCCGGAGGTCCGTCCGCCTGATCTCGATCCGGCCTTTCATGGCATCGCCCCGGCGGACCTCGAATCCGCAATCCCGAAGGGCCTCGTCTCGGGCCTGGATCCCCGGACGGGCGCCGAGCTCGGCCGGATGCTCGAAGCCACCTACTGCGGGGCGATCGGCTCCGAATACCAGCATCTCGTCGACGTCGCGGAACGGGGATTCATCCGCGACCGGCTCGAGACCGCACGCGGCCAGTACACGCTCGATCGCGGGGAGCGGCTCCGGATCTTGACTGAACTCACGGCCGCCGAAGGGCTCGAGCATTTTCTCCACCGACGTTACATCGGGCAGAAACGGTTTTCCCTCGAGGGGGGCGAATCCCTCATGCCTGCACTGAACGACCTTGTGCGCCGCGCGGGTGCGGCCGCAGTCGAGGAGATCGTGATCGGCATGGCCCACCGGGGGCGGCTCAACGTCCTCGTGAACCTTCTGGCCAAGCCCTTGCCCGAGCTCTTCTCCGCATTCGAAGGCCGTTATGATCCGCTCCACCAGAACGGTTCGGGGGATGTCAAGTACCATCTCGGGTTCTCCTCGGATGTGAGCTTGGACGAGCGTGTCCTCCATCTGACCCTCGCGTTCAATCCGTCTCATCTCGAGATCGTGAACCCGGTCGTGGAAGGCTCAGTGCGGGCCCGCCAGGACCGCCTCGAAGACCGGGCAGGAGATCGGGTGCTGCCCGTCCTGATCCATGGAGATGCCTCGCTCGCCGGGCAAGGGGTCGTCATGGAAACCCTCGAGATGGCGGCAACCCGGGGATTCCGGACCGGGGGTACGCTTCACTTTGTCGTAAACAACCAGATCGGATTCACGATCAGCAATCCGCGGGATGCCCGCTCCACCCGTTACGCGACCGATATCGCGAAGCTGGTTGAGGCGCCGGTGTTCCATGTAAACGCGGACGATGTCGAAGCCGTGATCTTCGCGTTGCGTCTCGCCTTCGAGTACCGGATGCGCTTCCACAAGGACGTCTTTCTCGACTTGGTGGGATACCGGAGACACGGGCACAACGAGGCCGACGAGCCAGCCGTCACGCAGCCGGTCATGTACGCGAGGATCCGCGAGCATCCGAGCGTGCGGACGGTTTATGAGCGCCAGCTCATCGGGGAAGGGGTGATCGACGCCGCCGAATCCGAAAAGCTCACGGTCGCATACCGGGATGGGCTCGACCGGGGCGAGGTTCCGGTCTCGTTCATTCTGCCGCGCGCGGAAGCCCGCCCGGCGCTCGTCGACTGGGAACCCTACCGGGGTGAGCGCTGGGATCGCCCGGTCGAGACCCGAGTACCCAAGGCCGATCTCCTGGCGCTCGGCCAGACGCTCGTGACCCTTCCCGAGGGATGGACCGTCCACCCGCGCCTTGCGCGCATCCTCGATGAACGGCGCAAGATGCTTGCGGGCGAGGCGCCCTTCGACTGGGGAATGGCAGAGCTTCTGGCCTATGCCACGCTCCTCGTCGAGGGTCACCCGGTGCGCCTCTGCGGCCAGGACAGTGCGCGGGGCACATTCTTCCACCGCCACGCGGTTTTGCACGATCTGGCGACTGATGCGACCGATGTGGCGCTCAACCGGCTCGCGCCGAAACAGGCACTCGCCGACATCGTTGACTCCTTCCTGTCCGAGGAGGGGGTGCTCGCGTTCGAATATGGTTATGCGACCGCAAATCCCGATGCCCTCGTGATCTGGGAAGCCCAGTATGGTGATTTTGCAAACGGCGCACAGGTGGTGGTGGACCAGTTTCTGAGTGCCGGAGAAGCCAAATGGGGTCGCTTGTGCGGTCTCGTCCTGTTTCTGCCCCATGGTCAGGAAGGGGCGGGACCGGAGCATTCCTCGGCGCGCCCCGAGCGCTACCTCCAGCTTTGCGCCGAAGAGAACCTCCAGATCGCGAGCCCCACAACCCCGGCGCAGATGTTTCACCTGATCCGCCGTCAGGTGGTCCGTCCTTACCGCAAGCCGCTCATCGTGCTCACGCCGAAAAGCCTGCTTCGCCACCGCCTGGCCGTCTCTGGCTGGCCTGATTTCGCCGAGGGCCGTTTCCAGCCGGTCATCGACGAGCCTCGGGCCCTGGACCCAAGACGGGTGCGCCGGGTGATCCTCACCACGGGCAAGCTCTACTACGAGCTTTTCGAGGCCCGCGAGGCCGCACGGCGGGAAGACGTGGCACTCGTCCGGCTCGAGCAGTGGTATCCGCTCCCCGGGGAGCTCCTCAAGGCCGCACTCGTCCGTTATCGGGATGCTGAGGATGTCGTCTGGTGCCAGGAGGAACCCGAGAACCAGGGTGCCTGGCTCGCGCTCGCGCCGAGACTCGGTCCGCTCCTCGCCTCAAACCAGCGTCTCCGTTATGTGGGGCGGCCGGCCTCGGCGGCCACGGCCCCGGGGTATGCGGCGCTCCATACGCTCCAGCAACAGGCGATTCTCGAGACCGCACTGGCCGAGGGGCCGCCGCAACCGGGCCGCAAACGGCCATCGACACGATCCAAACCGCTCCCGGAGTCCGCATGAGCATCGAAATCAAGGTCCCGCCCCTTCCCGAATCCGTGGCCGACGCCACGGTCGTCAACTGGCGCAAGAAAGCCGGAGAATCCGTGGCACGAGACGAGAACCTGGTCGACCTCGAAACCGACAAGGTCGTGCTTGAGGTGCCTGCTCCCGCGAGCGGTATCCTCCGCGAGATCCGTGTGGCCAACGGCGCAACCGTGACGGCGGGCACGGTGCTCGCGATCCTCGAGGAAGGCGTCTCGGCGCCGGTCACTTCACCCCAGAGCGGAGCTTCTCAGCCCGATCAGTCTCGGCCGTCGCCCAAAGCCGGGCCGCTTCCTCCCCCCGAGCCGACTCGCGAGGCGCCCCCCCGCCCCGCCAAGTCCCCGCCCATGGCTCCGGCCGCCCGCCGGCTGATCGATGAGCATGGACTGGATCCCGGAACGATCGAAGGGCACGGCCGCGAGGGGCGCATCAGCAAAGGAGATGTCCTGGCCCATCTCGGGCAAGGTCCCGAAACCGTTCCGCTTTCCCGCCCAGCCGCTGCCGGCGCCTCGTCTCGGATCCGCCGCGTTCCCATGACCCGGATCCGGGCCCGGATCGCGGAGCGGCTGCGCGAATCCAACCTGAATGCTGTCATGCTGACTTCGTTCAATGAAGTGGACCTCAGCCGTGTGATCGAGATGCGCGCAACCCTGCGCGAACCGTTCGAGAAGACGCATGGGGTCAAACTCGGCTTCATGTCGTTTTTCGTGAAAGCGTCCGTGCTCGCCCTCAAGCGCTTTCCGGTCATCAATGCCTCGATCGAGGGATCCGACCTCGTCTACCACGATTTCTGGGACATCGGCATTGCCGTGTCCTCGAAGCGCGGACTCGTGGTGCCGGTCGTGCGGGATGCCGATCAGCTCGGCTTTGCCGGGATCGAGACCCGGATCGCGCAGTTTGCCGAAAAGGCCCGTTCGGGCGGGCTCGAACTCGCCGATCTCGAGGGCGGAACCTTCACGATCACGAATGGCGGCGTGTTCGGATCGCTGGTGTCGACCCCGATCATCAACCCGCCGCAAAGTGCGATCCTCGGGATGCACAAGATCCAGGACCGCCCGGTTGCGATCGCGGGCGAGGTCGTGATCCGGCCGATGATGTATCTGGCGCTCACCTACGACCACCGCCTGGTCGACGGTCAGGAAGCCGTCCAGTTCCTGGTCGCGGTCAAGGAAGCCCTGGAGAACCCGGACCGGCTCCTGCTCGACCTTTGAAACCGTTTTTGACCCGGGAGTGAACCATGACAGAAGAAACCTATGATGTCGTAGTGATCGGTGCGGGACCGGGCGGCTATATTGCCGCGATCCGGGCCGCGCAGAACGGCCTGCGTACGGCCTGCATCGATTCCTGGCAGAATCATGATGGGGCGTACGCCTTCGGCGGCACCTGTCTCAACGCCGGGTGCATCCCCTCCAAGGCGCTCCTCGAATCGAGTGAGCTCTATCATCGGGCCCGGGAAGAGTTCAAGCTCCACGGCATCGGCTTCGAGAAACTGGCACTCGACCTCAAGGCCATGCAGGCGCGCAAGACGAAAGTGGTCCGCACCATGACCGGCGGCATTGCCCAGCTGTTCAAGGCCAACCGGGTGGACGGGCTGGTCGGACACGGCAAGCTGCTCAAGGACGGGAACGTCTCTTTCCGGGATCCCCAGGGAGCCGAACGCGTCCTCAAGACCCGTTCGGTGATCCTCGCGACCGGCTCGGTTCCGGTTGCGCTCCCCTCGGCACCCTTTGACGGTGATCGCATCGTCGATTCCTGGGGCGCACTCGAGTTTGACCGGGTCCCCAAGCGGCTCGGCGTGATCGGTGCGGGTGTGATCGGGCTTGAGCTCGGGAGCGTCTACGCGCGGCTCGGATCCGCGGTGACCCTGATCGAAGCCCTGCCCACGTTCCTGCCGGCCATCGATGCCCAGGTGGCCAAGGAGGCATTGCGTCAGTTCCAGAAGCTCGGCCTCAAGATCGCTCTCGGCGCCAAGCTCACTTCGGTCGAGCGCAAGAAGACGGCCTTGACCCTGCATGCCAGCGACGCTTCGGGTGGGACCTCGACCATCGACGTCGACCGCCTGATCGTTGCGGTCGGGCGCCGTCCGTTCACGGAGGGTCTCCTGGAATCCGGCACGGGGGTCGGGTGCGATGCACGGGGATTCATCCAGGTGGATGCCCACTGCCGGACCGAGCGGGGGGGGGTCTATGCCATTGGCGATGTGGTCCGCGGACCCATGCTGGCGCACAAGGCCGAAGAAGAAGGAGTCATGGTCGCCGATCTCATCGCGGGCAAGCCTGCCGAGGTGAACTACGACGTCATCCCATCGGTCATCTACACGGCACCGGAAATCGCCTGGGTGGGCCGGAACGAGGAAGAACTCAAGAAGGCAGCCGTTCCCTACCGGGTGGGGAGTTTCCCGTTTGCGGCCAATGGCCGCGCGCATGCCCTCGAAGCGCCGATCGGGTTCGTCAAGATCCTGGCACACCAGGCGAGCGATGAGATCCTCGGGGTGCATATCGTGGGCCCCATGGCATCCGAACTCATTGCGGAAGCGGTGCTGGCGATGGAGTTCCGGGCGAGCGCGGAAGATATCGCGCTCACGATCCATGCGCATCCGACACTTTCGGAGGCGGTGCACGAGGCCGCGCTCTCAGTCGGCGGCCGGGCGCTCAACGCCATCAACCGGAAACCGGCCTGAGGGGGCGGATGGGGCACGTGATGCCTGCGGTCAATGGCAGGAGGTCTCTGGCCGGTTTGGCTGCCCACGCCCTGGGATGAGTCAGGTTGGCCGAGAGCCACGAGGCTCCCAGTGTCCAGCAGGGCGGGATTCCGGTCGATTCCCATCCGGATCCGCATCCGCATGCAGGAGGTAGCCGGCCGGGAACCGGACC
>JAJZNM010000006.1:935-4303 GCA_021852325.1 Pseudomonadota bacterium | reverse complement strand
GGGGATCCCGGTCCTCGCGGGTGGGGTGGTCGTGGCCGGATGGGCGACCTTCCGTTCCCTGGCACCGAGTCTCGGTCCACCGCTTGGCCACCTCATTGTGATTGACCACGGCCACGAAGTGAAGGTGAACCAGGTCGAAGCCCTGATCCGGCCCGACTGGTCGCGGGGCTGGTTCGGGTTCCCGTTGCGTCGGGTGCGCCGGCGGCTCGAGCGGATGCCGTGGGTGGCCCGGGCGAGCCTTGAACGGATATTTCCCGATACGCTCGTGGTCACCATCTTCGAGCAGCATCCGATCGCACGGCTCCGGAAGCGTGGTCTCGTCAACCGGGCTGGCGTCCTCTTTTATCGGGGACCCCTCTCGGGGCGCTTCAACCTGCTCCCTGAAATCCAGGGCCCTCTGGGCAGCCTCCACTCCCTGGTCCGGACCGAACGGGCCTTCGGCCGTCTGCTCGGCCGGGGCAGGCTCACGATCCGGACACTCACCGAGGATCGCCGGGGCGGCTACCGGATCCGGTTGTCGTCCGGTCTCGGTCTCCGTCTCGGCCAGGGCCGGAAGCGGGCGCTCCGGCGACTCGCGCGTTTTCTGGACGTGGTGCGCCCGGCACTCGGCGGCAAGCTCGACGCAGCCGCCTACGTCGATCTGCGCTATGTGCGCGGTTTCGCGGTCGGCTGGCAGCGTCCAGGAACCCCTTCACTCCATTCACGAACGAGGATCCCGCATGGCCAAGAAATCCGATAAGACTTTGATTGTGGGTCTCGATATCGGGACTTCCAAGGTGGTCGCCGTGGTGGGCGAACTGCAGCCGGACGGAAAGATCGAGGTCATCGGCTTGGGCTCCCATCCCTCCCGCGGGCTCAAACGCGGGGTTGTGGTGAACATCGATTCGACCGTGCAATCGATCGAGCGGGCAATCGCCGAGGCCGAGCTCATGTCCGATGTCAAGATTGATTCGGTCTATACCGGGATTGCAGGCAGCCACGTCCGGAGCCTCAACTCGCATGGCATCGTGGCGATCCGGGACCAGGAGGTCACGGCGGAGGATGTGACCCGGGTCATCGATGCGGCGCGGGCCGTCGCGATCCCCGCGGACCAGAAGGTGCTCCATGTTGTCCCTCAGGAGTTCATCGTGGACCAGCAGGGGGATGTGCGCGAACCGGTCGGCATGTTCGGCGTGCGACTCGAGGCCAAGGTTCACATCGTGACCGGAGCCGTTTCCGCAGCCCAGAACATTGTGAAGTGCATCGAGCGCTGCGATCTCCATGTCCAGGGCATGGTTCTCGAGCAGCTGGCCTCAGCCGAGGCCACGCTGACCGAGGATGAAAAAGAACTCGGCGTAGCATTGGTCGACATCGGAGGAGGCACGACCGACCTTGCCGTCTTTTCCCATGGCGCGATCCGCCATACCGCAGTCATTCCGATCGCGGGTGACCAGGTCACGAACGACATTGCCATCACGCTTAGGACCCCGAGCCACCACGCGGAAGACATCAAGCTCCGCTACGGCTGTGCCCTCTCGCAGCTCGCGAGCCCGGAGGAGACGATCGAGGTGCCGAGCGTGGGGGAGCGCCCTTCACGCAAGCTCGCGCGTCAGGCGCTTGCGGAGGTGATCCAGCCGCGCTACGAGGAGCTCTTCACCCTGATCCAGCATGAAATCCAGCGTGCGGGCTACGAGGATCTCGTCCCGGCCGGCGTGGTGTTGACGGGTGGGGCCTCCAAGATGGAGGGTGCGGTCGAGCTGGCCGAGGAAATCTTCCACGCACCGGTCAGGCTGGGTTTGCCCCAGGCAGTGACCGGTCTCCAGGATGTCGTCTCGAATCCGATTTTTGCGACGGGCGTCGGCTTGCTGCTGCACGCCGCGCGTGAGGAATCCGCGCCTCGGGGTGACCGGATGCACCTGCGTGAGGACTTTGAGGGGATCTGGGTGCGGATGAAACAGTGGTTCCAGGGCAATTTCTGATTCTGAGAGGTATGGCCATGAGCGGGAGTCTGGTAGTTGACCTGTTTTTTTCAACATTACTGCGGAGGGTTGAATCATGAGTTTATTTGAGCTGGTTGATGGAATTACGCAAAATGCGGTGATCAAGGTCATCGGTGTCGGGGGTGGCGGCGGCAATGCGGTGAACCACATGCTCTCGATGGGCATCGAGGGGGTCGAGTTCATCTGCGTCAACACCGACGCCCAGGCGCTCAGAAACACCCACGTCAAGCTGGGACTCCAGATCGGATCCAACCTGACACGCGGGCTCGGAGCCGGTTCGAACCCGGATATCGGTCGCCAGGCGGCGCTCGAAGACCGGGAACGGCTGCAGGAGGTGATCCAGGGAAGCGATCTCCTCTTCATCACGGCTTGCATGGGCGGGGGGACCGGCACCGGAGCGGCTCCGGTCATCGCACAGATCGCGAAGGAGATGGGCATCCTCGTGGTCGCCGTGATCACCAAGCCGTTCACGTTCGAGGGCACGCGCCGGATGACGATCGCCCAGCAGGGGATTGCCGAACTCGGACGCGTGGTCGATTCCCTGATCACGGTGCCGAACCAGAAACTTCTCAGTGTCGTGGGTGCGCAGGTGCCGCTCCTTGAGGCCTTCAAAACGGCGAACGGCGTGCTCGTCGGGGCCGTGCAGGGGATCGCCGAGCTCATCACCCGGCCGGGCATCATCAATCTCGACTTTGCGGATGTCAAGACCGTGATGTCGGAGATGGGGATGGCGATGATGGGAACCGGGAAGGCGCTCGGAGAGAATCGCGCGCGGGAGGCGGCGGAAAAGGCCGTGGCGAGTCCCTTGCTCGAGGAGTGCGACCTGTCGGGTGCGAAGGGCCTTTTGGTCAATGTGACCGCCGGAGAGGATCCGGTCCTGAGTCTCGGGGAGTTCCAGGAGGTGGGCGACCTGGTCCGTCAGCTGGCCTCCGAAGACGCCGTGGTCAAGATCGGGACCGTGGTCGATCCCGGACTCGGTGGGGAACTCCGGGTGACGGTCGTCGTGACCGGGTTGAACCAGCCTCGGGCCAAGCCCGTGGCGGTCGAGTCGGCCCGCGAAAGCCGGAGCCGCAACGAGATCGGACACCCGCCAAACTATCCGGACCTTGAACGTCCTTCCGTGATCCGGAAAAAGACGGGGTCGGGTGTGGCGATTCCACCCACGCTCTCCGAGGAGACCCTGTTTGACATTCCGGCTTTCCTGAGGCGGCAGGCGGACTGAGTCTGCGAGGGGGTCGGATCGAAGGCCGGGAGGATCCACCCCCGCGGCTCATGAACCGCATGTCCCGGTGTGTGCCGGTAGCTAGCCCGCGCAGCAGGAAAGCTGGGTCACATCCAGGGTGAAGGTCTGGGCACACAGCTTGAGCCCTTCGGCCATGACGAGATAGG
>JAJZNM010000006.1:0-925 GCA_021852325.1 Pseudomonadota bacterium | reverse complement strand
GCCCGCCTGGGCGGCGAGGATCTGGGCGCCGAGGAGCCGGCCACCCGGCTGTTCCACCACGAGCTTGATGAATCCAGCGGTGTCGAAGTTGGCGAGCGCCCGGGGGACGCTGTCCAGGCCAAGTTCGCGGCTCTCCGTCTGGATGCCCTGTGCGCCAGCCTGGGCTTCGGTGAGGCCGACTGTCGCCACCTGAGGATCGGTGAACACCACGGCCGGCATCGCTGTGAGATCGAGCGTGGCATCCCCGCCCAGCATGTTGATGGCGGCCCGGGTACCCCCTGCTGCCGCCACATAGACGAACTGCGGGAGATTCGTGCAGTCGCCGGCCGCGTACACGCCCTCGACTGTCGTTCGCAGGTGGTCATCGATCCGGATCGCGCCATTGCGCTCGGTCTCGACCCCGATCGCTTCCAGTCCGAGATCCCGGGTATTGGGCCTGCGCCCGGTCGCGACCAGAAGACGGTCTCCGGTCACGCATTCACCGCCTAGATCCACGCTGAACTGGCCACCCACATAGGAAACCGACCGAGCGGATACACCGGTCAGGATGCGCATGCCTTCCCCTGCGAGATGGATCAGAAGTTCCCTGCCGATGGCCTCGTCTTCACGGGGCAGGATGCGGGATTCCATCTCGATCACCGTGACCCGGGAGCCGAGACGGAGGAAGGCCTGGGCCAGTTCGAGCCCGACCACGGAACCTCCGAGGACCACGAGGTGCTCGGGCCGCTCCCCGGCGGCGAGCGCTTCGGTGGAGGTCCAGTAGGGCGTCTCCGCAAGCCCCGACACGGGCGGAATGGCCGGACGGGCACCGGTCGCAATGAGGATCCGGTCCGCCTCGATTGTCTTGGCCTTGCCCCCTTCGGCCGGGTGGACGGAGAGGATCTTTGGTGCCACGAAGACCGCCATCCCACGTACGAAGTGAATG
>JAJZNM010000119.1 GCA_021852325.1 Pseudomonadota bacterium | reverse complement strand
GTGGCCAGAAGGTCACATTGGCGATCCCCCCGATGTTGAGGAAGACGAGATCGGCCCGCTCGGATTGGAAATAGTGGTGGAGAAAGCCCGGAATGAGTGGCGCCCCCTCTCCCCCCTGGGCGAGATCCAGGCGGCGGAAGTCGGCAACCGTCGTGATCCCGGTGCGCGCGGCGATCCGGTTCGGGTCGCCGATTTGAAGCGTGAACGGCCGGGGGGATGCGTGTGGGCGATGACGGATCGTCTGCCCGTGACTCCCGATGGCGGCGATCCGGGCGGCGGAGAGGTGTTCTTCAGCGAGGAGGGTACAGACGGCATCTCCAAAAAAGGCTCCGAGTTCCGCGTCGAGACACCCGAGCTGTTCAATCACGTCTGATCCATTGTCACGCCCCTGCGCGAGATCCAGTATGCGTTTCCGGAGCGCATCCGGGTAGGGCGTGGTCCGGAGGGCGAGGAGCCTCGGGCGCAAACCGGCGAGATCGACCAAGGCACAGTCGATGCCATCCGCGCTCGTGCCGGACATGAGACCGATAAAAAGCCCGTTCGCCTGAGGCACGTCGTTCATGGCTCCATGATACTCAAGCGTCACGAGAGGGGCATGGGTGCGGGCCTCACGGCAAACCGGTCGCAAGCATCCGATTTTGGACTGGTTCCGGGAGTCGCCACGGTGCACTCTAGGTCTCCACCGTTCCACTCGAGGCCCCATGCCGAAGATTCCTGCTCGCCGTCTTCGATCCCTCATGGCCGGCTTCGCCGCAGGCACCGGGGTCCTCGTCCTCGGCGCGTGTCGTCCCGTCTCAGCGAGCCCGCCGTACCAGTTCGGCTATGCGGTTGAAGGCGCCCGTTGCCTGCCGAAGCTCGTGTTCAGCAGCCGGCGCGATCTCTACCTCTGGATGGACCGGAACCCGCTCTGCCGTCCGGTCACGGCGACCGTTCAAGAGGGGGCTCGTGCTAAAGCGGTTCCGATATTCCGTGAGCGGCCTTACTGGGTGGTCGCCGGATTGGCGCCCCGGGTCACGATCCGGCTCGTGGACGGGCGGATGATCCTCAGGACCCGGGCTCTCGGCCACCTGAGAACCGGTGAACCCGAGGGGCTCCCGTGTCCATCCACCGGATCCGGTCGGGGGGCTCCCGGTCAAGCGCACACCCCTCCCTCTCTCTGTGCGGGCACTCCGGCAGGACAGGTCAAACCTCCAGTCGGGCACCGGGTTGCGATGGGATCGCGGCCGGACGCCCACCGGACGCTACCGGCCGGCCGTTCGGCTCGGGCCTCCTCGGGCAGGGATCCCCTCTGGATCGTGAGCCCCGGTACGCTCCATCGGCAACTCCAAAAGTGGGCACAAAAGGCGGGCTACCAGCTCGTCTGGCACGACTCCGATGACTACCTGCTCACCGCCCATGCTGAAATCCCGGGCAGTTTTGTGCATGCGGCCTCGGTTCTCATCGATGGACTGGATCAGGCCGGATCGACCGTGCGGATCACCGTGTACCGGAAAAACCGGGTGCTGATCGTCTCGGGTGGAGCATGAAAAGACCGGGCGCCATCCGGATGGCAGAGCGCATCGGCCGGATCGGGCTCGTCCTCGTTGCACTCCCTGCACTCGTGACCGGCTGTGCATCGGTCGGGCACCCGGGCCGGGCCATCCGGACGACCGAGAGGCGCGAACAGCGTCTCGCGATCCGGGCGTCCCATGAGGGTCGTTTCCGTCCGGTCACCCTCCATGCCGGCTACTACTTCGGCAAGGGTCAGCCGGTTCGGGCACCACGGGCGGCGCACTGGCCGGCCTTCTTCGATGAGCCGGTCGTCTGGATCACCCATCATCTCTATCTCGAGCAGGTGGCGGGCCGCCTCTCGCGGCTCACGGGACTCCCGGTCCGCTTGGGAGCCATCTTGGCTGAGCAGCAAGGCGCGAATGCGAATCCGGTCACCCAGAAATCCCTTTTGCTCCAGTCCGGACGGATCCTCAAGATTGCCTATCACGGAACACTGGCCGGCCTCCTCGATGTGGTGGCAGCCCATTTTGGCCTGTCGTGGCGCTTTCGACATGGAGCCATCCGGCTCTTCCGCTACGAAAGTCGCGTGTTTCCGCTCGACGTGCTGCCCGGAGCCGTGTCGACGGCGCTCGTCCTGACCAACCAGAGCAACCTCGGAAGCACGGGCAGCACGACCGGTGGCTCGAGCGAGACCAGTAGCCAAGTGGTATCCCAGGTGCAGGACAACCACTTCTGGAAGTCCGTCCAGGCCAATGTCCAGGCGATGATCACGGTGATCGACCGGCCGATGATCCTCCGCCGGGTCGGACGCTATCTGGCCTCGCTCAACCGCAGCATGCAGCGCGAAGTCTCGGTCGTGGTCCGGGTGTACGCACTCGACCTCACGAACAGCGAACTCAGGGGGTTTTCACTGAACGGGGTGTTCCAGGACCTGTCCAAGAACTATGGCGTGACGTTTGCGGGTGCTGCACCCGCGACCTCCGTCGCGGGCGCGGCCAGCCTTTCGGCCACCATCCTCAACACGGCTACGGCGGGAATCGGTCAATATGCCGGAAGCCAGTTCCTGGCCCAGGTGCTCGATACCTACGGCCATGTCTCGCTCATGACCCAGGGATCCGGGATTGCCATCCAGGGACAGCCGTTGCCGATCCAGGTCACAAAGACGGTCGGGTATCTCGCCAGCGCCGAGAGCACCCCTTCCACGCTGGTCGGCGCAAGCACCGCACTCACTCCAGGGCAGGTGACAACCGGTTTTTCGATGATTGTCGTGCCCCGCATCCTGAGCGGGGGAAAGTTGGCGATGCAGTATGCCATCGATCTTTCGACGCTCAACTCACTTACGACCATCGACTCGGGGGGCGAGTCCATCCAGGTCCCCAGCGTGAGCTCGCAGCGGTTTATCCAGCGCGTGCTCATGAGGAGCGGACAAACCCTCGTGCTGGCGGGATTCGAGCAGGTGAGTGATGCCCGGCAAGGGGATCAGGGCCTCCTGTCGTGGTTCCGTTCGGGATCGGGCCAGCGCAAGATGATTTTTGTGACCCTCACGGTCCGCCGGATCCAGGCCTGATGGAAATCCTGGAACTTTCCGGCAGAAGCTACGCAGTCGGGCTTTACTGGTGGCGAGCCGAGCGCGAGTCGGACTGGCGCCGTCCACGGAAGACGGCCCGCCGGTTGGCGCAGGAGATTGGGCGCCTGGCGGATCCCGGGACGGGCGTTGACGTCTACAACATGATGGCAGTCCACAAGGCGGGGGGTCTCATCGGTCTCGGGGCATCCGGGCGTCTCGTGCGTGCCATCGCGCTCGCACCCGCCCTGGCGGCGGCCCGTCCGGATGCGGGTGTCCTCTGGCAGTTCAGGATCAGCCCGGACCAGCTGATCGTGATCGCGACCTTGGCGGGTGAGGTCCTGGGCGATGGTGATTACGTGGGAGATGCGGCGGGTGCCGAGACGCGTCGGGCGATGCTCGTCGAGCACTACGGCACCCGGCTCGAAGAACGTGTGGAACTCGAGAGCGTGGAACGCTCGCGGATCATGCTGAGAGAGCTTTTGGACACCGTCCCGGTGTCCGGACTCCCCGTGACTGAGCCTTTAAACCTGCCCCGCCTCAAGCCGGCCCTGGCCGGGGGCGCGTTCGCGCTCCTCGCCATCGCGTGTGGGCTTTGGTGGCACGGATCCGGCACGGTGAGGCACGGGACCCGGATCGAGGCCCGCACCCCGCCGATGCCGGCTTCAGGGGAGATGCCGGTCCGCGCGCTCAGCCCGGAAGCGCTCCTCCAGGGCTGCGAGGGATCCTGGCGACTCCTGCCACTCAGCGAACGGGGATGGATGCTCGAACGGTTCAGCTGCAATGGCCGGACGGCCCAGGTGCTCTGGCGTTATCGTCCCGGTGCTTCATTTGTGCATGTGCCCCAAGCGGCGCAATTCCCGGGAGGGGCAGGTTCCGGCACTCCGGATGAGGTCCTCTCGAGCATGACCCTGGGGCCGGTTGCAAGGACCCGGATCGTGACCCGGAACCTGGACTCGCGAATGCGGACCGAGGGGCTGTTTTACCGCCTGGCACGGCTTGCGGGGATCGGATCCGTCGAGTTTTCCTGGCAGTCGGGGGAAGTGGGGCCAAAAGCGACGCGCCCATGGGTGCAGGCGGGCTGGAGGCTCGCGACACGGGGCGTGAATCCGTTTTCCCTGGGCGCGAATCTCGAAGCGCTCCCGGGCATTGCGGTCGAGAAGGTGGCAGCTACGATCACGGGTCACAAGCTTTCCTGGGTCATCGAGGGGGTGATTTATGCGAGAGGCTGAACGGTCTGGGAGGGGGGTATGTCGGGTTGCCCTCGGCATGGTCGGCGGGGTGGTCCTGTCAGTGAT
>JAJZNM010000052.1 GCA_021852325.1 Pseudomonadota bacterium | reverse complement strand
ACATCGTGAAGACGATCGAGACCGTCTTCGTACTGCCCCCGCTTTCCCAGTGGGACCAGAACGCGCGCGTGTTCAGTGGGATCTGGACACGACATCCCCATTTTGCGGAGATTCCGATCGCACCCATGGCCACCGCGCTCCACTTCAACCCAGGCCACTGCTCTAACGAGCTTCTCCTGAGACGTGAGGCGGGGGCCAGCGGAGCGGTCTACTCGAAGCGCTGGTTCCGTGCCCATCAAAAGCGCGGGGCTGGAGTCTCGTTGTCCCAAGCCGACCGCTACAGCCCAACCACACTCCTCAAGGTCTCAGGACCCGAGCAGATGAAGCAGGAGTGGATTGGAAGCAAGGGGGTCCGGTCCTATGAATCGGCCGAGCATTATCTTCGCTTCCTGGCCCATGAGGAGGGGGCCCCTCTCGGTGCCTACGAGGGAGGTGCGCACGGCTGAGGCCAGGCCTCGTTCGAGATCTTGTCCATCACCCGATCGGGCCGAGGAAATACGGGGCTTTGGAGGGATTCTGCTCGCTCGCGCACTGATCCCCCCCGTGAACCACGCCGGAACTGCAGGCGCCGGAGCAGCAAACTCGCAGACGGGTATGAGCGGCGACCGGTTACCGGTTCCGTCTCAACCAGGCGAGATGCGCCGACCATTCCAGGGAAGCCAGATTGCGCCAGGCAATCTCGAGGCTCTGTGCGGCCGAATAGATCCCGTGTCCACGGACGATGGCCAAAGGCAGGTCACGCAGGGCACGGGCCGTGAGCCGAGCGGCATCTTCGAAGGGGTGCTGAGCCGAGACATCGATGATGGCCACCCGCGGAAAGAGCAGCCGTCCTTCAAAATCGACGGGCTCGAAGCAGTCCCCGACCTCAAGGCTCATGGCCACGCCATAAAGCCCGTGTCCGTGGAGCACGGCCCCGTGCTCAGGATTCTCCCGGTAGACTGCAAGATGGAGCGGGGTATCCCAGGACGCCGCTTCGGGCACCCCGGCCCCGAACTCCACCCGGACGAGATCCTCGACCTCGAGTTCCTCGGCCCAGGCACCGTGTGGGGTGATCCAGATCCCGGAACCCACACGGATCGACGCGTTTCCGCTGTGCGTATCGTTGAGACCGTATTCGCGCGTGCGCCGATAAATCCGGACGAGTTCGGCAGGGGTTGGATCGGTCATGGGATTCAGGCCTCGGTTGGAAAATCGACCCAGTGGACCCGGCTTTCCAGTAAGCCGGTCGCATGAAGCTTGAGACTCCGCCAACCGCCCCGGCTCGGATCCACGGCCGGACGTTGTGACCCGCGCGGGAACTGCATCGCGGTCGACGGGCAACCCGCATAGACGATCCCACCGGATAGAGCCTCAAAATCCTGGTGGAGGTGGCCGAAGAGGACACCCCGGATCCCGCTCGCCGCCGTGAGTGGCACGAGGAGCGCCTCGGCATTCGTGAGTCCGATCGCATCGAGCCAGGCCGTACCGCTCGCACACGGTGGGTGATGGAGTGCCACCAGGGTCGGTCGGGCACCATCTCGTGTAAGGGTCTCCGTGAGCCGGGCAAGCGCACGGGCACTGATCGCTCCCGAAGGCCGGTCCGCCACAGCCGTGTCGAGGAGCAGGATACGCCAGGATCCGACATGGATCGCATCCGGCATGAGCTCGCCGCCGAAACACCGGCGCATGCATCGGGGATCATCATGGTTTCCCGGGATGACATACCAGGGGATTCCGAAGGCCGCGAGATATCCCGCGATCCGGTCATAGGCCCGTGGGGAGCCCCGGTGCGCGAGATCTCCGGTCACGAGGATGAGATCGGGCCGGGCCTGACTGGCCAGGGCTTCCAGCACGCATTCGAGACGGGGCTCCGGGGCAATGCCAGACTCGAGCGTTGCTCGCGGATCGTCCAGGAGGTGAAAATCCGACAGCTGGACCAGATGGACCGGTGGATCGATGAAATCCTGGGCTTCCGGGTCGTCTGGAGGGGGCTCAATCATGACCATCGCTCGTCTGTCCGGTGGATTATAGCCGGGCTTTCACCGGATTCCTCTCTCCGCGGCCCGGGTTATGCTAGATGAACCGAGTGCGAAGCGAGACCCAGTCCATGTCCGAGACCCCAGAAGACGGTGCGATCGAACCCGGGATCTCGGTGCACTGGCGCGAGGAAGCCCGGATCGACCCACCACCGGCGTTCGTCCGCCAGGCCACCGCACACGACCGGAAGCTTTTCGAAACCCTTTCCAGCGCGCACTTCCCGGAGGGATTCAGGCGCCATGCCGCACTCCTCCAGTGGGATCACCCGTTTGAGGCGGTCCTCGACCAGACGAACCCACCGTTCTACCGCTGGTTCCCGGGTGGGCGCCTCAATGCCACGGTCAATACGCTGGACCGCCATCTCAGGGAGGCGCGGGATCGGGTCGCTTACTACTTCGTCCCGGAAGATGAGAGCGAGGACATCACCCCCCTCACCTACGGGGAGCTCGCCGAGCGCGTGAACCAGCTCGCAGGGATCCTGAGGGACCGATTCGGTTGCAAGGCGGGGGACCGGATCACGATCCACCTCCCCATGGTCCCCGAGCTTCCCATCGCCATGCTGGCCTGTGCCCGCCTCGGGATCATTCACACGGTCGTCTTCAGCGGCTTTTCCGGGAAGGCGCTCGGCAACCGGATCGTGGACTCGGAAAGCCGTCTTTTGATCACGATGGATGGCTATTACCGCAATGGGCAGTGGCTGGACCACAAGGTCAAGGCCGATGAGGCCTATCTCGCGGCGGCCTCGGAGGGGGTGAGACTCGAGGCCGTACTCGTCTTCGAGCGGCACCCCGGCCATTACCGGAGCGCGAGCGCCCTCCGCGACGGGCAAGACGTCCTCATGACCCCTCACCTCCTCGACCAGTCCCGTTCCCGGATCGATGCGGTTCCCTTCGAATCCAACGAAGGGCTTTTCATCATGTACTCGAGCGGTACGACCGGACGCCCCAAAGGCTGCCTGCACGGGATCGGTGGGTATCTCTCCTGGGTCACGGCCACCTCGCGCGATGTCCTCGACCTCAAACCCGGGGATGTCTACTGGTGCATGGCCGACATCGGCTGGATCACCGGGCATTCCTACATCGTCTATGGACCGCTCTCGATCGGCGCCACCTCGGTGCTCTATGAGGGAGTTCCGAACTTCCCGGATGCCGGACGGCCCTGGCGCATCGCGGAGAAGCTCGGCGTTGAGATCCTCCATACTTCGCCGACCGCAATCCGTGCCCTGAGGCGCGAAGGGCCGGATGCACCCCATCGGTATCACCCCCCGTTCCGACTGCTCGCGACCGTGGGTGAACCGATCGAACCCGAGACCTGGCGCTGGTACCACGATGAAGTTGGGCACGGCAAGGCCGTGGTCGTCGATACCTACTGGCAAACCGAGACGGGAGGACACCTCCTGTCGATCCTCCCCGGCCTCGACCCCATGAAACCCGGAAGCGCCGGACCCGCGCTGCCCGGAATCGAGGCCGCGATCTACGATACCGAGGGCCGACGTCTCGCACCGGGATCGGGTCGTGCCGGCATCCTCGCGATCGAGCGTCCCTGGCCGGGGCTCATGCTCGGCATCTGGAAGGATCCGGCCCGCTTCCGGTCGACCTATTTCGAACCGCTCAAACGGGGCGCGCAACAAGACCGCTGGCTTTACTGCACTCACGATGCTGCGATGCAAAGCGCGGATGGATACTTCCGGATCCTCGGCCGCACGGATGATGTGATCAACGTCGCCGGGCACCGCCTGGGCAGTAAGGAGATCGAATCGGCCGCACTCACCGTCCCGGGGATCGCCGAGGCTGCGGTCATTCCCTATCCGGATCCGGTCAAGGGGCACGTTCCCCTGCTCTTTGTCGCGACCCGGCCGGGCACTTCTGCTTCAAAGGGCATCTCCCGGTCGGTCGAAGCGGCCGTGACGGAGTCGATCGGCCCGATTGCACGTCCGAAAGCCGTGCTGATCGTCTCCGACCTGCCCAAAACCCGTTCCGGGAAGATCATGCGCCGTCTGCTCCGCGCCCTCGCAGAGAACCAGGATCCGGGCGATCTCACAACGCTCGCAAACCCCGAATCGGTGGATGCCATTCGCGGGATCCTGCGCCAGATGTCCTGACCCGTCCTCGGGATGGGTCCCATCCAGGCTCCCGAGGTCCGCGGGGAAAGGCTTCGGGTTCCGGTGGATCCCGGTCCAATGGACGCAAACAGGAGGTCGTGAAGTTGCCTCCTATTGCCTTTCGTGACGCTTCCGGACGAGGCGAGACCTCACCTGACCGTCTCGTCAGATGGACACGAGGGTCGGACGTAACCGGATGCCGGATAACAGGCGTTCGTATTCCGCTTCCACCACGCCGT
>JAJZNM010000118.1 GCA_021852325.1 Pseudomonadota bacterium | reverse complement strand
GTGAAGAGTATTTCCGCAGCCAGCACCCGGTGGTGGTGATCGAGATACGCCACCGCAAACACCTCCTGGGCAAGATGCGCGAGCTTCATGCGGAAATATTCGGCGCTCCGCCCCGGCGAATCGAGCGCGTGGCCGCTGCGGGTGAAACGGCGCTCGAGTATGCGGAGGGCCTGGTCGAGCAACCACTCCTCGGAACCGGATTCGGGTCCGGGCCGATCAAGGCCGAACGCGTCGGGCAGAGGCTCCGGGAACGCCAGGTCGAGCTGGGCGGGTGATCCCTCCCCATCCGGCCCCTCCATCGGAAGCTCCGTCCACTCATGCATCGGCTGGGTCGTCATCTGGGTGATGCCGGCGAGGTTAACGTGGATCGCGGGCGCGCGAAGCCCGAAAAGGGTGCCTCGAGACCGGTTTCCGAGAAGCGCCCGGCCGTCACCGGCCCGGTCAGCCTGGCCGATCCCCGGAGACCTCCTGCAAAAATGCCGCCACATCGCTAAAATTGGGGACTCCTCCGCCTGCGAGCCGACCCGCCTTCATGCGCAATGGAACCCCGCTTTCCGCTCTCCCGGCCGCCTTCCTCACGAAACTTGCCACCTCGTTTGACAAAAAACCAGAGACCCCAGGATTGCCCAAGGACATCCGGGCCTTCTTGACCCTTTATTTCCAGCATCTCCCTCCCGACGACCTCGATGTCTTCACCCCGGAAGACTGGCATGCCCTGATCAGCCAGCACATCGAGATCGGACAGACCCGCCTCGCGCACGAAACCCAGGTCCGGATAGTCAACCTGCCTGTCCGGAGAACGGCAAACCCGTCCTTCACCGTGGCGCTCGCCGTCAACGACGACATGCCGTTCCTCGTCGATTCCATGACCCTCGCCGGTCGTGCGCAGGGTCTCGCGCTGCATCTCACGGTCCATCCGGTCATGCGTGCCGACCGGGACGGGAACGGCCGACTCCACGCCCTCCACCCGCTATCGGCCTCCGATGCCCATCCACGCGAATCCTGGATCCTCATGGTCTTCGACCGGATCCACGGACCGGAACGCTTGAACCAGCTCGAACACGGCATCCGGCAGAACCTCGGGGATGTGGCCCGGGTGTACGACGATCGGGACCGGCTGCACGAGCGCATCGAAGCCCTCCGGGACGAACTGCCCGAACCTTCCGGCACCCGCATTCCGGAGCGGGAAATCCGCGAGGTACGGGACTTTCTGGCTTGGCTCGCGCGTGACTGGTTCACGCCGCTCGGCTACCGGCGCTATGAACTCACCCGAAGCGGGACGGATCTCGCGCTCGTGGAAGTGCCGGACCGTGGACTCGGCATCCTCCGTCGTCCGAAAGGCACCCCACCTCCTCCCCCCAAGCCTCTGCCCGCTCGGGTGCACGAAAAAGCACTCGCCTCCGAACTCCTCATCATCACGAAGACCAATACCCATTCAACGGTGCACCGGCCCGGACCCCTCGACTATATCGGCCTGAGACGCTTCGATGAAACGGGCCGGGTGATCGGCGAGGACCGGATCCTCGGGCTTTTCAATCCGCTCGTGTTCAAGTGCCCACCCCAGGACATTCCGGTCGTGAGACTCAAGCGCGAGGCGATCCTCGAGCGTTCGGGACTCGCCCCCGAATCCCATGCCGGCCGGAGGCTGCGCGTCATTTTCGATACCCTGCCGCTCGGCGAGCTGCTCGAGGCCTCGATCGACCAGCTCGAGACCCTGACGCTTGGGGTCCTGAGACTTCAGGAACGCCATCTCACCCGGCTGTTCATCCGACCCGATGTGTTCGGACGCTATCTCAGCTGCCTCGTGTACCTGCCACGCGAGAACTACACGTTTCGTGCCCGCGAACGGATCGAGACCCTGCTCCGGGAGGGATTGAACGGCCAGGAAGTCGAATCCGACATCTGGATCTCCGACTCGGCTCTCGCACGATTGCATGTAACGGTCCAGAGCCAGACCCCGGCCTTGTCCCCAAAGCGCCTCGCCGCCCTCGAGGAATCGATCCAGCAGGCGGCCCGCAGCTGGAGCGAAAGCCTGAGGCTCGCGCTCACCGACCGGCTGGGCGAGGAACGCGGACTCACCCTCTATGAGCGCTTCCGCGACAGTTTTCCGGCCATCTACCAGGATGACGTCAAGGCCCAGGCTGCGGTCTACGATCTCCTCGAGATCGAAGCCATCCGGCCCGATCGCCCGCTCCGGCTGTCCCTCTACCGGCCGAAGCACACGCCGAACGAGACCCTGCGCCTCAAGATCTTCCGTCTGGACCAGCCGCTCGCCATCTCCGATACCTTGCCGATCCTCGAAAACACGGGCTTCCGGGTTCTCACCGAGCATCCCTATGAAGTCAGCGTGAGCGGGATCGGACGGATCTGGATCCACGACTTCGAACTCGAGCCGTCCACCTCCGGTGGGCCCGACCCCACACAAGCCAAAGCGGCGCTCGAGGGGCTGTTTCTCGCGGTCTGGGATGGCGATGCGGAAAACGATGCGTTCAACCGGCTCGTGCTCGAGGCCGAACTCGTCTGGCAGGAAGTCGCGCTACTCCGGAGCATCTGCAAGTATCTTGTGCAGGCCGGGATCCCGTTCACGCCCGTGAACATGGCCCGCGCGCTCGCCGGACATCCATCGATCGCCCGTCTTTTGGTCGACTGGTTCAAGATCCGCTTCGATCCCGCGCGGCCTCTGGAAGAACGGAACCTCGAGGAGTCCAAGACCCGGCAAGCGCTCGACCAGGCGCTCGAGAAGGTCGAATCGAGCGATGCGGACCGGATTCTCCGGGCCTATCTCGGGGTGATCGGCGCCATGCTCCGGACGAGCTACTTCCAGCGGCCCCTCCGCGACAGCGCCGGTTACCGGTTCCTGAGCTACAAGCTCGATTCGCTCAAGGTCCCGGATCTTCCCCTGCCGCGACCCCTCTATGAGATTTTCGTCTATGCCCCCCAGGTCGAGGGGATCCACCTCCGCGGCGGCCGGATTGCGCGTGGTGGCATCCGCTGGTCAGACCGGAGCGAGGATTTCCGCACCGAGGTCCTGGGTCTCATGAAGGCCCAGATGGTCAAGAACACGGTCATCGTCCCGGTCGGCGCGAAAGGCGGGTTCTACGTGAAGCAGCCTCCCAAGGAAGGTGGCCGCGAGCGGATCCTGGAAGAAGGCCAGCGCTGCTATCGGACCTTCATCCAGGGTCTTTTGACCCTCACCGACAACATTGTCTCAGGGAACATCGTCCCGCCGAGGCGGACCGTCCGCTACGACGAGGCTGATCCTTATCTCGTGGTCGCCGCCGACAAGGGAACCGCCACCTTTTCGGATCTTGCGAACGAGATCGCAGCCGATTTTCGGTTCTGGCTGGGAGATGCCTTTGCATCCGGCGGCTCGGTTGGCTATGACCACAAGAAGATGGGCATCACGGCCCGTGGGGCCTGGGAGTCGGTGCGGCGCCACTTCCATGAACTCGGCGTGGATCCCGACCGGGAGCCCGTGACTGTGATCGGCATTGGCGACATGTCCGGAGACGTGTTTGGAAACGGCATGCTCCTATCACCCCACCTGAAGCTGATCGGGGCCTTCAATCACCAGCACATCTTCATTGATCCCCATCCGGATCCGCAAACGAGCTTCGAGGAACGTCGCCGCCTGTTCGATCTCCCGAACTCGACCTGGGCCGACTACCGCGTCGATCTCCTGTCCAAGGGCGGCGGCATCTATCCCCGGAGCGCCAAGCACATCCGGCTGAGTGCGGAAGCCCGCACGGCACTCGGGATCGAGGCGGAATCGCTCACCCCGACCGAGTTGATCCGGAACCTCATCACCGCACCGGTCGATCTCCTCTGGAATGGGGGCATCGGCACCTATGTCAAAGCGACCTCCGAGTCCTCGGCGGACGTCGGTGACCGCAGCAATGACGCGCTCCGCGTGAATGGACGCGAGGTCCGGGCCAAGGTCGTCGCCGAAGGCGGAAACCTCGGGTTCACACAACTCGGCCGGGTCGAATACGCCCTGAACGGCGGGCATATCAATACCGACTTCATCGACAACTCGGCCGGGGTCGACACCTCCGACCACGAGGTCAACATCAAGATCCTCCTGAGCGTCGCCTCCGAGGAACGCCGTGCGATCGTCCGTCACCGCGGGCGCCTGCTTAGCGAGATGACAGAAGACATCGCCCTCCATGTGCTCGATCACAACTACGAGCAGGCCCGAGCGCTATCCGTGCTCGAATACAGCGCGGCCCAAAGGCTTGAGGAACACATCCACCTGATCCGCGAGCTCGAGCGCCGCCGGATCCTGAACCGGCGCCTCGAGGGCCTGCCGAGCGCCGAGGCACTCGCCCAAAGGCGCGCCGCCCAGCGCGGGCTCACCCGTCCC
>JAJZNM010000141.1:2198-4393 GCA_021852325.1 Pseudomonadota bacterium | reverse complement strand
CGATCCGGCAAATGCCCGTTATGTGCTGGCCCTCCTCGACCGTGCCCTCGAGGGGTGTTTATCGGGCGAGTTCGACGCCTTGGTGACGGCCCCCGTCCACAAGGCCCACCTCAACGCCTCCGGCATTCCGTTCCGGGGGCACACGGAATATCTGGCCCAAAAAACGGGGACACCCCATCCGGTCATGCTGTTTGTGACACCGACCTTCCGGGTCGCGCTCGTCACCACCCACATTGCCCTCAAGGATGTCCCCGCCGCCATCGACCCGGAGCGCCTCCGCACAACGATCGAAGTCCTGATCGCGGACCTGAAACGCCATTACGGGATCCTCGATCCAGCCATCGGTGTTCTCGGGCTCAATCCGCACGCGGGCGAGAATGGATGGTTCGGGAACGAAGAGGCGGCCGTGATCACGCCCATCATCCGGGAGTTTCAGTCCCGGGGGGTACGAGTGAGCGGACCCTGGCCTGCGGATACCGCCTTCATCCCGGATTCCGTCGGGAGCCAGGACGCCTGGGTCTCGCTCTATCACGACCAGGCGCTTCCCGTCGTCAAGCATGCCTACTTCGACTCGGCGGTCAATGTGACGCTCGGCCTCCCGTTTCTCCGGACGTCGGTCGATCATGGGACAGCGCTCGATCTCGCGGGAACCGGACGGGGGCGCGTCGAACCCCTCCAGGCGGCTCTCGGGCATGCCCTACGCTACGGACGCCCGCCGGAATGAGGGCCAGGAAGCGTTTTGGCCAGCACTTTCTCCATGACCCCGCCATCCGCCGACGGATCCTCTCGGCGGTGGATCCCGGGGCCCGGGACACGATCCTCGAGATCGGGCCGGGTCAAGGTGCCCTGACCCGACTTCTGCTCGAGCAGGTTGCCTCGCTCTTTGCGGTCGAAATCGACCGCGATCTCGCACAGGAACTGTCCACGGAGTGGGGTGGGCGGCTCAAGCTCCGTGTGGAGGATGCGCTCAGCGTCGATTTCAGGACCTGGCCGGAAATGACCCCCTTCAGGGTCGTCGGCAACCTGCCCTACAATGTGGCGAGCCCGTTGCTCGTGAGGCTCGCAGCCGTCAAGGACCGCATCCAGGATCTCCACGTCATGCTGCAGGAGGAAGTGGCGGCCCGCATCGTGGCCCGTGCCGGGGACCCCGCCTATGGACGCTGGTCCGTGTTCATGGACTACCACTTCATCCCGGAACCGCTGTTCCGGGTCAGTCGTGGCGCCTTTTCACCGCCGCCCCGGGTTGAATCGGCGTTCATCCGCCTCACCCCCCGGCGCGAACCACCGTTTCCGGTCGGCGATCCGGAACGCTTTTTCTCCATCGTGGCGCAGGCCTTTCAGGCCCGGCGCAAAATGCTCCAGACGAGCCTCAAATCGCGCGCGTCGCGGGAACTACTGACCCAGGCCGGGCTTGATCCCACTGCCCGGCCGGCCACGGTTCCACCGGAAGGCTTTGCCGCACTCGCGCGCCTCCTCAGCGCGGAGCACCCTTCGGCATGAGCGGTGCCGGCGCGGCCGAATCCCCGCTCCGGCTGCGGATGATCTCGAGCGCCGTCGCGATGAATGAGCCGACATTCCCCATCTCGGCCGGGATCAAGACCGTGGTGGACTGCTTCGCGAGATTCCCCCACTGCGCAATGAAGTCGCGCGCGACCTGAAGCTGGAGCGCCTCGATCCCTCCAGGCTGGACCGCAGCCTGGCCGATGGTCGCAATGGCCTGCGCCGTCGCCTGGGCAACCAGCTGGATCGCCTGAGACTGTCCTTCGGCCTTGAGGATCTCGGACTGCTTGAGCCCTTCCGCGACATTGATAGACTGCTGCCGCTGGCCCTCGGACACGTTGATTTGCTGCTGGCGCTCGCCTTCCGAGCGCGCGATGGTGGCGCGGCGCTCACGGTCGGCCGTGATCTGGAGCTCCATGGCCCGCAGGATCTCGTTCGGCGGGGTGATGTCCTTGATCTCGTAGCGCAGCACCTTGATGCCCCAGGTGGCTCCAGCCTCATCCAGAACCGCGACGACTGCCGCATTGAGGATCTGGCGCGAACTCAAGGATTCGTCGAGATGCAGTTTCCCGATTTCCGAGCGCATCGCGTGGGACTGGCTGCTGCCCGAAGGTCTGCCGATTGCTCCCGGCGACCCGCGCGACTGCTGCAAGCAGCTCGATCCCGATTCGATAGCGACGTGGTACATCGACGGC
>JAJZNM010000141.1:0-2188 GCA_021852325.1 Pseudomonadota bacterium | reverse complement strand
AGCGCATCGCGGTCTGGGCCAGCTGGACGACCGCCATGATCGGGTTCGAGGAGCCATAGGCGGCGAGTTTGGCGTCGGTGATCTGAATGTACATGATCCCATCGACCGAGACCTGAGTGTTGTCCTTGGTGATGCAGACCTGCGCCGGGACCTCCATCGGGGTTTCGCGGAGATCGAAACGGAACCGGACCTGGTCGAGAACCGGGATGATCACGTTGAGTCCCGGCTCAAGCGTCCGGAGGTAGCGCCCCATCCGCTCCACGACCCAGGAACGCTGTTGGGGGACGATCCGGACCCCACCCGCGACGAGCAAGAGGGCCAGGACAATGATGACAATGACGATGATCGACATGATGAATCCTCGGAATCAGGGGGAAGGGGGAGCGACGATGAGCAGGTTTCCGTTGCGCGAGACGATCCGGAGCGTCGCGCCCGGCTCGATCGTCGCTGGATCGGCAAGTTCGGCTTTCCAGACCGTGTCGCGGTAGCGCACCTCGAGATCGCGGCCCTGGACGCGGGTCACGACCACTTGATGGCCACGGTCGAGGTCGCTGGTCTCGGTCGAAGCGCGGTTGCGCAACGCCCGCCGTGCGTATTCAGCGAGGGGCAGAAGCAAGACACACAGTACGGCAAACGCGATGATCGCATGGATGCCGGTGAGCGGGATCCAGAGGTCGATGAGCCCGAGGATCAGCATGGCCACGCCCAAGGCAGCCAGGTAAAACGTGTGCGTGGCGATCTCGAAAATGAAAAGGATCATGGCCAGAGTCCACGGGATATACCATTCGGCCATGGAAAACATCCCCGGTTGATGCACGCCGCCCCCTCGTTCCGAGATCCATCGTGAGATACCAATCCTAGCACAGTTGCCGGGAAACCAGCCCGAACCGGGACGAGGGATCGCGAGGCGCGCCCCGGTAGGATCCGGACAGGCTACAATTCGTCTGCGCTTCGCACACCCCAGGCCATGACTCCACCGCACCCGAGACCTCCGACCAGCCCTGTCTGCCGCGGGAGCGCCCACGATCCATGAGCACGTTTGCCATCGGCGACCTGCAGGGTCTCATGGGCGCCTTCGAACGGCTGCTCGACCGGCTGGATTTCGACCGGAACGAGGACCGGCTCTGGCTCTCGGGTGATCTGGTCAACCGGGGACCTCAATCCCTCGAGGTGCTCCGTTTCGTCCGTGGACTGGGCGGGCGGGCCATCACGGTGCTCGGCAACCATGACTTCTATCTCCTGAGGGTGATCGCGGATCCCGCGCTCGGAGCGCGGGCCGACCCCTCACTCCGTCCTGTTCTCGACGCACCGGATCGCGACGAACTTATCGACTGGCTGCGCCAGCGCCCGCTTTTGCACCACGACCGCGAACTCGGCTACACCCTGGTCCATGCTGGCCTTCCACCCGCCTGGGACCTTGATCTTGCACAGGCACAGGCGCGCGAGGTGGAGGACCGGCTCCGGGGTCCGGGCTGGCGCGATTTCGTCTGCTCCGTCTTCGGAAACGAGCCGGATACCTGGCATCCCCAGCTCAGCGGATTGCCGGCTCACCGTTTCACGGTCAATGCGTTGACCCGCATGCGGTTCGTGACCTCGACCGGGCAACTCGACTTCAAGCACAAGGGTGCTCCCGGCAGCCAGCCCAGTGACCTCTATCCCTGGTTCGAGATCCCGAACCGGCGCAATCGCGACCTCCATATCCTCTTTGGACACTGGTCCACGCTCGGCCGGACCCAGAGCCCCCAGGTGTATCCCCTGGATGGCGGCTGCCTCTGGGGCGGAACCCTCCGCGCGATGCGGCTCGACGGGGAGAGCCATCTCGTCGAAATCAACTGCCCCTGCGTCGAGGCCAAGGGGGATTGACCCTGACCCGGGCCAGACCCGGTCAACGCCGCGGGGCGGCGTCTTGCCGAAACCTCCCGCATCCGCTTGTCTCAGGCACACGCAATTCGGATAACCCATCGTCGAGTTCCTGCATATCCTCGAGCGCGGCAATCATCCACATGCGAAGCGGTGCGATGCAATCCGGTCCGGTTCCCGGCCGGCTACCTCCTGCATGCGGATGCGGATGCGGATCCGGATGGGAATCGACCGGAATCCCGCCCTGCTGGACACTGGGAGCCTCGTGGCTCTCGGCCAACCTGACTCATCCCAGGGCGTGGGCAGCCAAACCGGCCAGAGACCTCCT
>JAJZNM010000116.1 GCA_021852325.1 Pseudomonadota bacterium | reverse complement strand
GCCATCCGGATCCGAGGTCGTCTCGGCACCGTGGGCCCGGCAAAACGAACACGCGCAGGCGTGAACCCGCCACTTGACCGGGGGCAGGTGGGTCAGGTACACCGAGCCCAGTGCACCACAGTGGCATCGGCCCCGATAACAGATGACGTGATCCGCCTGCCCGGGTTCCGGATTCAGGGTTCGGGCCATGAACCCTCGATCCGGAGTCCGCTGGCCCGCTCCGCCTCCTCGCGGGACACCCGGCGGATATTCTCTGCGAAGGTCCAGACATGGCCTTCCGGGTCCAGGGCGCGATAGACCCGGTCCCCCCAGAACTCGTCGGTCGGCTCCTGGAGAATGCGGGCACCCCGAGCACGCGCTGACGCGCAATGTGCCTCGAGCCCCGACCCGAGAAGCACATGAATGGACTGGGTATTTCTGCCGCTCGTGGATGCGGGGCTCGCCGTCCAGGTGTCCCACTCGGAACCGACCATGATCTCGCCTTCACCGAGCGCCATCGCGGCATGTCTCAGGTTGCCCTCCTGATCGGTGATGCGCAGGATCAGGCGGAAACCGAAGGCCCGCCCCAGCCAATCGAGCATCCGGGCCGGATCCCGGTAAAAGACAGCCGTGCTCAAGGTCGGGCGATGGAAAGGGTCCTCGGGACGTTTTCCGGGATGCTCGCTCTTCATCGGTTTGATCCTCCAGTTTCCAGGTGGCCATCGCACGCTGGGATCGCGCAACCCGGCACGGGGCACCGGGGCCCGAACACGGACGAACCGGGGCACCGAACCTGTGAGACCGCGAATCCAAATCTAGCACAACCCGATCCAGGCACAAGGCTTCCCCTCCGGGGAACCCTGGGATGCGGGCCGCATCCGGCGCCGGATCTTGGCCATCCGGACTTGACGGCGTTACCGTAGCCATGAGGGGCATTTGCACGGTGCCCCAAGACGATGCGAGCCGGCCCCCATCCATTGCTCCCGGCCAGTGATATCCCAAGCCCTTGCACCACGAGCGAATATGTTAATCTTCCCTTAGCGATCGGGCTCCTCCGGCAGGGGCCAAGATCGGCCAAACGCTCGACACCGGCCTTCGCGGAGATTCCCACCATGAAGCGACTCCTTATTGCTGTCATCATTTTGATCGTCCTGGGCGCGATCGCGCTCGGCGTGATCGACCTGCTCCACCCGCACGCGATCCACCCCGAGACCACCGCCCAGACTTCGGCCACGGCCGCAGTCTCGCCGCTCGCCTATTCCGGCCTCCGGTGGCGCAACGTCGGGCCGTTCCACGGTGGACGCGCTGCCGCCGTAACCGGCGTCCCGGGCGAGCCCGGCGTGTACTACGTGGGTCTCCCCGAAGGAGGGGTCTGGAAGACGACCAGTGCCGGGGTCACCTGGTTTCCCATTTTTGACGGAATCCGCAAGGTGGACAGTGTCGGTGCCATCGCGGTCGCGCCCTCCGATCCCCGGACGATCTACGTCGGAACGGGCGATCCGACCATCATCAACCCCTTCCTGGGAAGCCTCGGGGATGGGGTGTGGAAATCGACCAACGCCGGAAAGACTTGGACACATGTGGGTCTCAAAAACACGGTGATGATCGACAACATCATCGTCGATCAGGACAATCCGAACATCGTCCTGGTCTCCGCCTTGGGCAACGCCCAGCACCCCGGAGGTGGCGTGTGGCGGACCACGAACGGCGGCCGGACCTGGACCCGGGTCCTCGACCCCAAGGGTTACAAGGGAACGCGCGGGCTCGTGACCGATTCGGGTGACCCGAACGTGCTTCTGGCCGTCACCGCCGGTAACGGCGGGCCTTTCTTCGCCCTGAGCCACGGGCCCAAGGCCAAACCCCGTCACCCGCTCCTTTTCAAGTCGACCGATGGAGGATTCCACTGGACCCGCATCGCCATCCCGCCCTTCCCGGGCCGGGTGGCCGTGGCCGTCGCCCGGCATGGGCAGCTCATCTACATCGTGGGCAACAACATCGAACACGGATCGGGACTCTTCCGCTCCGACAACGGCGGGGTGACCTGGCGCCACATGGCGGCCCACGACAAGCGGGTCGCCAACGGCCAGGGGTCCTACAGCTGCGGGGTCTTCATCGACCCCCTGGATCCGAACATCGTCTACACGGTGAGCACTGCCGTCTATCGCTCGACCAATGGCGGGGTGACCTTCCACGCCTTCAAGGGAGCGCCCGGAGGCGAAGATTATCACTCGATGTGGATCAATCCCCACAATCCCGAACGCATGATGGTGGCCTCAGACCAGGGCGCGAGCGTGAGCCTCAACGGTGGCCGGACGTGGAGCCTCTGGTACACCGAGCCCTTCAGCCAGATCTATCATGTAGCGACCACCCGCCAGTTCCGCTACTGGATCGTGGGTGCCCAGCAGGACACCGGTGCGGTCATGATCCGCAGCCGCAGTCTCTGGGGACAGGTCGACTTCACGGACTGGAGTCCCATGCCGTCCTCGGAGTTCGGCTACATCACTCCCGACCCGCTCAATCCGCACATCTTCTTCGGCGTGGGCTACGGTCCCGGCGGCGGCGGCTCGGGCATGATCAAGATCATCATGAGCGACGGACAATGGGAAAACGTCGGCCCCAACTTCGGCGTCAAGTCCAAGGACTACCGCTCGACGAGGAGTCTCGCGAAGAAGTTCGACACGATCTTCCACCCACACCGGCTCTACGCCGCCTATCAGTGTCTTCTCTTCTCCCGCAACCTCGGCTTCTCCTGGCAGGCGGCAAGCCCCAACCTCACGGTGCCCAAAGGACGCCCCTCAGTCCCCTGCGGGAAACCGCTGCCTCCGCCCCCAAAGAAGACCGTCAAGGGGAAACCCGTAGTCCACAATCCCTTCAGCCATGGACCGGTCATCTCGGACTTCTCGATCTCGAGGACCCATGAGGGCGTGATCTGGACAGTCAGCAACAACAACCAGATCTACCGCACGGACGACGACGGGCGGCACTGGGTCAACGTGAGCAACTTCACCCAGCTCCCGCCGAACACGCATTTCCATACGATCACGGCCGGTGATCACGCCGGAACCGCCTACTTGACCGGACGGATCTACGTGAAACACAAGTTCCGGACGGTCCTCCCGACCCATCAGGATTACGACATCCCGCTCGTCTGGCGGACCACAAACGGCGGCCGGACCTGGACTGCAATCGTCCAGGGACTCCCGCAGAACCAGCGCACAGGAAGCTGGGTGAATGCCCTCCGCGTCGATCCGCGGCAACCCGGGCTCCTCTTCCTGGCGACAGCCACGACGGTTTACGTGAGCTTCGACCACGGCAATCACTGGGAATCCCTTGCCCAGAATCTGCCGAGCACGGTCATTACCGACCTCGACATCCACACGTCGAACCACGAAGCCGATCTCGTGATCAGCACCTTCGGCCGTGGCTTCTGGGTCCTCGACGACATCACACCCCTCGAACAGATCGCCCGCCACCCACGCCGCATTCTCCAGGCCAGGGCGTATCTCTTCAAACCCGAGACCGCGGTGCGGGCACGGGCCAACAGCAACTGGGATCAGCCCTTCTCCATCGAAGTCCCGCATGCCCCGAACCCGCCCTTCGGCGTGATCGTCGACTACGAGCTCCATCGCCCGCCCAAGGGGTCGATCCGGCTCGCGATCTACAACCGGAAGGGGCACCTCGTCCGGACCTACACGAGCGTCCTGCCACCGCCGATCAAAGGGCAACTTTACCCCCGTTACTGGCTGGCCTCGCCAGCCTCGCGGGCGCTCCCGACTCGCGTCGGGCTTGACCGTTTCGTCTGGGACCTCCGCTACGCGCCGCCGCCGGCCGTGCATCACGATCTCGAGAACCAGATGAACTTTGTCGCGGGAACCACCACGCCGGGTCCACACGGCCCCTTGGTGATCCCGGGCGTCTACACGCTCAAACTCACGGTGGACGGCCGAACCTACACCCGGCACGTCACGGTCGTGAACGATCCACGCGTCGGCCAGGGCCGCGAGGTGATGGCTGCGCTCCGGACCCAGGAACGTTTCACGCTCCACGCCTACCGAGGTATGGAGCGGACGTACGCGGGTTTCGGGGAAGCCCGCACGATCGTCTCCGGGCTCAACCGGCTCAAGAAACTCCCGGCGCCTCTCGCCACCCAGGCCAAGCAGCTCGAGGCCCGTGTCCTGGCGATCGGGGGTCACAAGCCCAAGAGCTTCCTCAAGGCGTTCATCAAGAAGAAGATGGCCAAGCCGAAACCACACGCGATCCGATCGTTCTACGACCTTAACAACGCCTTCAATGCCCTCGTGAGCATGGTCCAGGTCGGGATCGACATGCCCCCCACGGGAGCCCAGGTTGCCACATTGAAACATGACTGCACGGGTTACGCCCGAGCCGTCACGGCGTGGCGGACGCTTCGTGGCAAGCTCCTCAGGTTCAATCA
>JAJZNM010000183.1 GCA_021852325.1 Pseudomonadota bacterium | reverse complement strand
GCAACCTCCTTGGCCGCAACCCGCCGGTCTCCACCCAGCAGGTGATCGACAGTTACGATTCCTCCATCTATGACATCCCGGGACGGTTCATCTATCTCAACGTGACCACCCAGTTCTAGGGCGGCGCCGCGCAAAGCGCCTCGGGCCCAGGGCGTGCGACAATGAGCGCATGCACGCCCCCCTCCGGGTCACCGACAATCGGTCATCGATCCGAGTCGGCGCCTTCGACTCGCTCATGGAGTCCGTGCGCTCGTGCAGGCACTGCGCGGGACTCATTCCGGAGCCGCGGCCAATTCTCCGGGCACATCCCGAAGCGCGCCTCCTGATCGTGGGACAGGCCCCGGGGCAGGCCGTCCACCGGAGTGGCATCCCCTGGAACGATCCCAGCGGGGAAACCTTGAGGCGGTGGATGAGCATCGACCGGGCACACTTTTATGACCCGACCCGAGTGGCCATCCTGCCGGCCGGATTCTGCTATCCCGGCCGTTCGGCTCACGGGGATCTCCCGCCCCGACCGGAATGTGCACGGCTCTGGAAATCCCCGCTTCTCGCGAGCCTGCCGGCTCTCCGGTTCACTCTGCTGCTTGGCCGCTACGCGCATCTCCTGTACCTGCCGGAAACCCGTTCCCGATCGCTCGCCGAAACGGTCCGGGAAGGATCGCGCTGGCTGCCCGACTATCTTCCGCTTCCGCATCCCTCACCCAGAAACCGCCTCTGGCTCAGGCGTCATTCCTGGTTCGAGGCAGACATCCTGCCCCTCCTGCGGAACCGGTTAGAGGCGCTCTGGCGTGAACCTGCCGGGCCACCCGCAAGGTCCGGCATCACGCCTCCAAATCCCCTCTTCATGCCCACCGGAGTCCCCGAGACATGATCCCGCTCTATCACGTGGATGCATTCACGAACGAGCTGTTCCATGGCAACCCGGCGGCTGTTTGCCTCCTGGACACCTGGCTGCCGGATCCGATGCTCGTCTCCATCGCCTTCGAGAACCAGTGCCCGGAAACCGCCTTCGTCCTCTACAAGAAGGATCCCGCACCCCTGCGCTGGTTTTCGCCGAGAACCGAGGTCCCGCTCTGTGGGCATGCGACACTCGCGGCCGGGTTCGTCCTGCTCTCGCTTGCGCCCGGGCGTCACCGGGTCGATTTCACGACCGCGAGCGGCACCCTTTCGGTCGAGCGGGTGAACCGGCACTATGCACTCAACCTGCCCGCATTGCCGCTCGGAACCCCGATGGACGAGGCGGCCTCGCGCACGCTCTGCGCGGCACTCCGTCTCGAGACGCCCGGGCGCTGCCATGAAAATCCCCGTCACCGCGTCTGCATCCTTGGGGACGAAGACGCGGTGGTCGGCATCCGGCCCGACTTTGAGGCACTCACGGCTGCTGACGGTCGCGATGTGATCGTGACCGCGCCTGGGCGTACATATGATTTCGTCTCGCGCTACTTTGCCCCCGCACTCGGCATCCCCGAGGATCCCGTAACCGGGTCCGCGCACGGGCTCCTCATCCCCTACTGGTCCCGGCAGCTCGGGCGCACGAAACTCCATGCCCGCCAATGTTCCGAGCGCGGCGGGGAACTCACGGGTGAAGTCATCGGGGATCGCGTCCGGCTGGAAGCCGACTGCAGACTCTACCTCCGGGGGGAACTCCTCATCGGCCGGGCACGGTCCTGAATCCTGCCGCGCCTCACGGGCGGATTGAGTGAGGCTCCTGCGGAGCGTGCGCCTTTCTCCAAACGTAATACACCGGGATACCGAGGAGCGTGAGTCCGAGGCTCAAGACGACATCCCCGGGTTTTTGCCAGGCAGCGCCGACGAGCACCAGGAATGAGGCCAGGAGAAAGACGGCCGGCACGACCGGATAGCCCCAGGCGCGGTAGGGTCGGGACTGATCGGGTCGCTTGTGCCTCAGCCAGAAAAGCCCGGCGACCGCGAGCATGAGAAAGGGCCAGATCCCCAAGACATAAGCGGAGGCGAGGTCGGCAAAATCCCTCAGGCTCACGAAGATCATGGCGAGTACCGCATCCATGATGATCGCGACCCACGGGGTGTGGTAACGCGCATGGGCCCGACCCACCCGGCGGAAAAAAAGGCCATCTTCGGCCATGGCGTAGAACACGCGGGGATCGGACATGACACTGCCGTTGAGTGACCCCAGGACCGAGATCATGACGAGGAGGGCCACCATGATGCTGGCCACCGATCCGCCGATCGAGCCCAATGCCGCCACGGCCACGGAGGGATGGCTGGCCACTCCCGGAAGGCTGAGCACGCGCAGGTAACCGCCATTGATCACGAGGTAAAGCAAAAGAACCAGGAGCGTACCCGTGATCAGGGCGAGCGGCAGGTTCCGTTCAGGCCGGCGGACCTCCCCGGACAGGGCCGTGAGATTCTCCCAGCCGTCGTAGGCCCAGAGGACCGCGAGGAGTGCCAGGATGAAGCCGCCCGATGCCGCCTGCCCCACCGGGTGGGGCATCCGTACCACCCCGGCCGCGGGATGGATCCAGAACCAGAGCATGAGTCCCAGGATGCAGAGGGTCACGAGCTTGATCGTACCAAAGAAATTCTGGACGAATGCCCCCATGCCGACCGAACGGATCTGGACCGAGGCCACAATCCCGATGAGGATGACCGAGGCCACATGCTGCTCCCAAGGGTCGAGTGGCACAAAGGTCGCGAGATACTCCGAGAAGATGAGTGACTGGGCAGCCCACGAGATGGGATCGGTCAAAAGCCACATCCACCCGAACAGGAAGGCCATGGGCTTGCCAAACGCTTCGCGGATATAGACATAGAGTCCGCCCGCCCGCGGGTACATGGCGGCCAGTTCAGCCACGGAAAGGGCTCCGCAGAGGGCAATGGCACCTCCGATCACCCAAATGAGGTAGAACTCGGAAGTGGAGCGGACATCGGTGGCCACGAGGGCCGGCACCCGGTAGAGGCCCGTGCCAATCACGATCCCGAGGACCACCATGACCCCGGTGAAGGCTCCGAGGCGGCGCGCGAGTCCCGGTTCTGGAGGGGGTTCGATCGGGTTTGACAGGGTCACCTCAGTCCTCCACGGGATCTTTCTCGAGATCCCCGGCGCGTATCGAAAGCTGTTCACGCCCACCCGGCGTCGTGACCTGCCAGCGAAAATCCACCCCCTGGCTGTCCTGGAAGCGGCTTCTGATCACGAGATGGATCCCGTCGCCCGCATCGAGGGCGACGGGAGTCCGGATTGGCGCATAGATTTGTTCCCAGTGGGTGGGCGGCTGGTCCGGGGCTGTCGACAGCCGGATCCCCGGGACGAGTTCAGCCTCCCACCAGATGGCGAAACCGTGGAGGGTGAACCCCTCTCTGACCGTCCACTCAAGCGTGCCCTCGCGGCGCGCCCGGAATCGCAACCGGAAATCCACCCGGTCCCACGGGAGGGCTTCCGGAGTGCGGGCGAAATCTGCCTCTGAAAAGGTGCGTACATATAGGTTTTGGCGGCTGAGCACGGCCAGCGGGGAAAAATCGAGCCCAAGTCCCCCCTGGCCCCAGGGATCGAGTTCGGCCCAGTAACGGCTGGAGCTGACTGGACGGGCATAGAGCGTGAGCGCCGAGGGGATGCGGATCCCGCCGGGCGCGAGAAATCTCCGTGCATCCCACAGAATCTCTCCGATCCCCTCCTCGAGGGCCAGGTTCCCGAGCGTCTCGGAAACGACGATGTCATGCGGTCCGGGATCCAGGATCGCGCGCGAGTCTTCGGGGTAGACCTGGATGTCGGCCAGCCGGTTGCGGCGGGCGATGGCTTGCGAGACCTTGGCGAGGGAGGGGACCCGTTCGTAGAGCGAGACACTCCGGGCGCCACATCCATGCGCCATGAACCCGATCCAGCCGGTACCGGAACCCAGATCGCCGACCCGGCTTACCCCCGGCACGACCACCCGCTCGATCGCCCGGCGAAACGCCTCCGTCCGGACCGAATCGGCAGCCAGTCTGCGGTGATAATCGATGAGCACAGGGGATTCTCCAGTCCGGTGAGGATGGCCCCGCCGGGGGCGACTTGACAAGCACCCGGCGTCCATTATGATCAATGTGAGGTGGGAGTGCATGCCCGATCAGGATGTCACGCGCAAACCCATAACCCGGTTCTTCTGGGTGACGGGAATTATGTTGCTCGCGGGATGCGCCACGACCCCGGACCGCCTGTTGCCACACTCCGCCGCCCCCACCCATCGGCCCATCTGGATTTTTCAGATCACGCTCCCGGGCGTGCTGCGCAGCCCGCGGAGCCGGCTCGTGGTCCCGATGGACGTGACCTTCATCAACACGAGCCGCCAGGTGATCCAGGACCTCCATTTCACATTTGCCGCCTATGATAGCCTCGGCATGCCGCTCGTCCAGCGATGGAGCGGCCGGCAGATCGCCATGGCGCTCACCGCACCGGGCCCCTTTGTCCCCGGGGATGCCTA
>JAJZNM010000152.1 GCA_021852325.1 Pseudomonadota bacterium | reverse complement strand
CGGCACCTATACTTCCTCGTCCTACCAAACCTTCGCAGAGGACCTGGCCAACCGGACACCTGTGCTCTACGTAGGAGCCAATGACGGCATGCTGCATGCCTTCAATGCACTCACGGGCCAGGAACTTTTCTCATATGTGCCAAACGGAGTCTTCGCCAACCTCGCGAATCTCACCAACCCGACCTACAACCAGGCCCATGAGTTCTTCGTCGACGGATCACCGACTGCGGGTGACATCCAATACAGCGACGGCTCCTGGCATACCATCGTGACGGGCGGGCTCAATGCTGGCGGAAACACGATCTATGCCCTCGATGTGACCCATCCCTCGCTTCTAGAGACCTCGTCCGGTCTCGCGAGCCATGTCCTCTGGGAGTTCTCAAATCCCTATCTCGGTCTCACCTACAGTCAGCCCCAGATCGCGCAAATCGACCTGAACGGGATCCCGACCTCGGTTGTCATCTTTGGCTCGGGCTACAACAACGCGGACGGGAACCCCTATCTCTTCGTGGTGAACGCCGAGACCGGGGCTTTGATCGAACAGATCTCGCTTTGTTCCGACGTCCCGAGTGCCTGCAGCAGCAGTGCCCCGAACGGGCTATCCACCCCTGTCGTGGTGCCGAGTTCCGGCACGGGGTACGACGACCTCGTCTACGTCGGCGACCTCCAGGGCAACCTCTGGCGCGTGGACCTCTCCTCACCCACGCCCATCGACTGGACCGCATCGGTCCTCTACCAGGCCGTGCAATCCGGGGTGACCCAGCCGATCACGACCAAGCCCGTCGTGAGTCTCGCCCCTCCGGGCGCACCAGCCGGATCCCTGCTCGTCATGTTCGGGACCGGCCAGTTCTTGGGCACTCCCGATCTCACCACGACGGCCACCCAGAGTTTCTATGGCGTGCTCGACCAGACGCCTCCCGGCGGCACGCCGCCCAGCCATCCGCCCGCAATCAACAAGCTGGTCCAGCAGGTGCTCACGGATACGACCTACAGTTATACGAACTCGAGCGGTGCGACCATCACCATTCCCGTCCGCACCATCACGAGCAACACGATCGACTGGAGCTCCCGTGACGGGTGGTATGTGAACCTGGATCCAGGCGAGCGGGTGATCACCAATCCCACGATCGAAGGGGGCGCCATCATCTTCACGAGCTATATCCCGGATGCCGCGAGCAGCACCAGCTGCTCGAACGGTGGCACGAGTTACCTCATGGTCCTCAACTACGAGTCCGGCGGGGCGTTCCCGGGACCTGAACTCGACCTCAACGGCGGCACGACGCTCAATGCCTCCGACCAGGTCGATGGCCAGAACCCGGTCGGTATCGGACTCGGGAACGGCTTCGCAGCGGCACCCACCCTGATCCGTACCCGCCCGGGCGTGATCGGCGACGTCAAGCTCGTCACGCTCTCGACTGATACCATCGCCTCCTGGAAAGAACGGGGTGGCAACCGCGGCCGTCTCAACTGGAAAGAAATTCGCTGAGAGGATTCCCCATGAAACACATCCTGATCCAAGCGTTCGCGGTCCTGACCCTCGCCGGGGCGTGCCTCCTCCCGGTCTGCCGGGCCAGCGCACCTGTCCTCACGCTCCCGAACGGGACCATCGTGAACCTGAACACCGGACTTGCAATCGAGCCGGACGGGGCCCACTACCAGCTCAGCCACAGCGCCGTCCTCGCACTGGAACTGCAACAGGCCGCCCGGCGCAAGGCCGCGCTGCTCGCACACCCTCCCCATGGGGTCCACAAACCGGTTCCGCATGGACCGGGGAGGCTCCCATGAAACACGGAGGGTCTGGTTTCTCCTTGATTGAGCTCCTCGTGGTCATGGCCATTGCCGGCATCCTCACGGTGATCGCCGTCCCGGCCTACCAGCAATACCTGCTGGACGCCCACCGGACGGATGCGGTCAAGACGCTGCTCGAGGTCTCGAACGCCGAGTCCGAGTATTACACAACCAACAATGCCTATACCGCGAATCTCACGAGCTTGGGATACCCTGCAGACACGGTGACGAGCGAAAACGGATACTATGCCGTCACGGCCACCTCCTCGAGCCCCCAGACCTTCACCCTCACGGCCACACCGCAAGGCAGCCAGACACGCGACACCCACTGCGGCAGTTTCACGTTGAGCTCGCTTGGACAGAAGTCAGTGACCGGAACGGATACGGTGAGCGACTGCTGGCAGTAGCCCCTGCCTTGGGACAGGATCCCCGGGCGCCCGATACAATGATTGATCTCCAACCGGACGCCTCCCGTGCCGACCGAAACGAAATCCGCCGCCTTCCGGTCTTGGCCGGACGACTGGATCCGGAACACCTTGAAGGGGATTGAGCGGGAAGCGCTCAGGATCGACCCGGAAGGACGGATCGCGCAGACCCCCCACCCGCGAGCCCTGGGAGCGCCCCTCACCCACCCCTTGTTCACTACGGACTATTCGGAAGCCCTCCTCGAGATCGTGACCTCGCCGCAATGCCGCCTAAAAGCGCTCATAGACGAACTCGAAACCCTGCATGCCTTTGCCATGCGTCATCTCGGCTCCGAACGCCTCTGGCCGCTCAGCATGCCGCCGCCCATCGCATCAGAGGCGGAAATCCCGATCGCCCGCTATGGTTCCTCCCCTCAGGGTCTCATGCGGCACCGCTACCGGGTCGGACTGGGCCACCGCTACGGGCGGGCCATGCAGATCATCGCCGGGATCCATTACAACTTTTCGTTTGACCCGGACCTGTGGGCGTCCTGGACGCCGGAGGGGACCTCCCGTCAAGACCCTGGCACGATCCGCAATGAGGCGTACCTCGGGATCCTGCGCAACGTCTCCCGCCATGGCTGGGCGCTGGCCTACCTGTTCGGAGCTTCCCCGGCCCTTTGCCGAAGCTTCGCACCCGATGCCCCGCTCAAGGCCACTCCCTGGCAGGCCGATACGTTCTACGACCCCCTGGCGACTTCCCTCCGGATGAGCGATCTCGGGTATCGGAACAAGAACCAGCAGAAGCTCCGGATTTCGCTCAACTCGCTCGAGGAATACATCAAGACCTTGACCTGTGCGACGGAAACCCTCGATCCCGACTATCGGCGGCTCGGCGTGCGGAGCGCGGACGGCGACTGGCTCCAGCTCAGTGACCATGTACTCCAGATCGAGAATGAATACTACAGCATCGCTCGCCCCAAACCCGCAAAAGTCCCTGGGCAACGGCCGCTTCTCGGGCTTCGCGAGCGCGGCATTGACTATCTCGAGATCCGCATTCTGGATGTCGATCCCGGTCATCCGGTGGGCGTTGCCCCCACGACACTCGCTTTCCTCGAGATCTTTCTCTGGTGGTGCCTCCTCGAAGCGAGTCCCCCACTCGGTGAGCCGGAGCGTTTCATGAATGAGGCCAACTTGAGGCTCGTGGCGTGTGAAGGCCCCGATTCATACCTTCCGCTCCAATATCCCTCCGGCCCCCAGAGTCTCAAGGCGAGTCTTGAACGGCTCATCGACCAGCTTATACCGATCGCCGAGCGTCTGGCGGACGCGACCGGTGAAGAGCTCTACCGGGACGCGCTCAACTGTGCCCGAATACGCATGGCTGTCCCGGACGAAACCCCTTCAGCCCGGGTTCTCCATGCCATGGAGGCGGGACGGATGGGGCATCGGGATTACGGCCTCGCCCTCGCCACCGCGTATCAACAGGCCCTGGCCGCACTACCTCTTTCCGAAGCCTCCTGGAAAGCGCTCGTCGAGTGCTCAGCGCACTCCCTCCAGGAGATGGAGAAGATCGAATCCGCATCCGACCAGGATTTTGAAGCGTACCTCAGGCACTACTTCCGGGGCTCCTGAGCCCCGTCAGGACCTCGATGCCGGAAATCGGGCATCCGAGCCCGCCATTCGCATACCGGAAGGCCAGAGGCCCCGCTATAATGTCCGCACCTTTGGAGACTTCCCGGGTACTCATGAAGCGATATGGCATCCGCGCCAAAATGGATCCATCGGATCCCATGGCCCAACCGCACCTCCTGGGACCCGATTTCCAGGCAGACCACTGGTATGCGAGTCGCGAAGAACGTGACCGTGCGCTGGCCGACCTGCAATCCGGCCGCCCTTATTACCGGGCGGGTGACCGCCCGAGCATTCTTTACGAACCGATCGAAGAAGAAACCGTCAACTCTGTGCATTCCATCCCGGACTGACCGGGCGCGGATCGTCCGCAAACACCCCCGAAAAAAAGCCCGCCGTCTTGAGACGGCGGGCTTACCGGGGATCCTACGGAACCGGGCAGGTTCCCGGATCAGATCGGAGGCAGGGCCGGTACCTTGGGAAAGGTCACCGGCCGGCCGATCGGAAGCGTCGCCAGGCCTTGGCTATAGGCCTCGTGGTTCCAGTCGATGACCTCGGTCCGGATCCGGGTATTGAAGGTCGCGAGAATCCCGCTGATGCGCCGGTGGTCATGGCGAATCAACGCCAGTTCCTGCGCACGCGGCTTTTCACCCCACCCGAATGC
>JAJZNM010000153.1 GCA_021852325.1 Pseudomonadota bacterium | reverse complement strand
ACATGTCGAGCGGCTGCGGCGGGGGCTCCTGCAATCCACCCGGCCCGGCACCGGGGTCCGGCGAGGGTTCCGGGTGACCCCGGTCTTCCTGAATGGGCGGATCCTGCCTCGCGAAGCGGCCTGGATCTCTCCCCTCGACCGGGGGTTCCTGTTCGCGGATGCCATCTACGAAGTCATCCCCGTCTTCCAGTCTCGGCTTTTTCTCTGGAGCGAACACTACCGCCGTCTCGAGCGGAGCCTCAGCGCCACCGGCCTCGTCAATCCCTATCCCGAGGCGCAATGGCGGGAGCACCTCGAGACGCTCATCCTGGAGGCGGGCGGAGGAGACCTGTCCGTCTATCTCCAGGTGAGCCGGGGCCCGGAAGCCGAGCGCGACCACCATATCCCAGAAGGTCTTGCACCGACGGTCTTTGCCATGACCCTGCCCCCCCTTCCACCCGATCCCGCACTGGAACGGACCGGTGCGCACGTGGTCCTCATCGAGGACATCCGCTGGCACCGCTGCGACATCAAGGCAACGGGGCTTCTGGCCAATGTGCTCTTGAGACATGAGGCGGACCGGAAAGGGGCGGCCGAGGCCCTCCTCGTACGGGACGGATGGATCACGGAGGGCACATCGAGCAACGTGATCATGCTCGAGGGATCGATCCTCTCGACCCCACCCGATGGCCCGCTGATCCTTCCCGGCGTCACCCGTGAACTTGTCCTCGACCTCGGCGCGGCCGAGGGTTTCACGGTCCAGCGGGAACAGATCGAAGCGAGCCGGCTGCTCCGGGCTGACGAGATCTGGCTCACGAGCACCCGGCGGATCCTCACGCCCGTCAGCCGGGTCGATCACGAGCCCGTCGGCGGCGGTGTCCCGGGGCCGGGTTATCTCCGCCTGAAGCAGGCCTGGAGACGCCATCTTGAGGCGTTCCGGGCGGAGGCGCCATGACCGAAGCATCCCTCTTCACCTTTCCCTGCGCCTTCCCGATCAAGCTCATCGCCCGGAGCGGTGTGGATCTCGAGTCCATCGCGCGCGAAATCGTCCGGGCGCAAGCCCTGCACCCCGACCAGGCCCACTGGTCGGTCCACGCGAGCCGACACGGCCGCTTCCAGGCGCTCACGGTCACGATCCAGGCGGATGGACGAGACGAACTCGACCGGCTCTACGGTGCATTCACCGGGCGAAAAGAGATCCTGATCGTGCTTTGAGCACGGTTAGGGGGGCTTTGTGGAACCCTCGCTCCGAGATCCGGCGAGCCCGCGGTCGAGGTGGTGCTCGAGAATCGGGATCACAGACCCGAGATCGGAGGGACCGCCCAAGTCCATGAGACGGGTCATTTCGAGCCCGCGATAGCCACAAGGATTGATGCCCCGGAACGGGGCCAGATCCACCGAGACATTGAACGCGAGGCCGTGGTAACTCCCCCCACGCCGGATCCGAAGCCCGATCGAGGCGATCTTGCGGGACTCGACATACACGCCGGGAGCGTCCGGCCGGGTGTGTCCGGAGATCCCGAACTCGGCCAGGCAATCCAGGGTCGCTCGTTCGAGCATCCTGACCAGCCCGCGCGGTCCGAGCCCGAGCCGCTTCACGTCGATGAGAGGATAGACGACGAGCTGCCCAGGTCCATGATAGGTAACCTGGCCACCGCGGTCCACCTGGATCACGGGGATACCGCCCGGGTCGAGGACATGCTCACGGCGCCCATTCTGCCCCAGGGTATAGACGGGCGGATGCTCGAGGAACCAGATCTCGTCGACCGTTTCGGGTGCGCGGGCGTCTGTGAACGCCATCATCCGTTGCCAGGTCTCGACATAATCGGCAAGGCCCAGCCGGCGTGACTGGTAGCGGGGGGACGGGCTGACACATGGATCCATGAGGGCTCGGAGTCCGGGAGCAGCCGCCCGGTCAGGGGTATCCATCGGCAATTGTAAGGCGGAACTGCCGCACGGGGAGCCCCGCGGGTTCATCTCCCTGACCGGTTGATCCCGGCCAGTCCCTCGACCAGGCGGTCGGCGTCGTCCAGGCCATTGTAGAGCGGGTGGAAGGCCAGCCTGAGGATATGGGGTTCGCGCCAGTCCGCGATGATCCCACGGCTGGCCAGGTCACGGATCAGCTCCTCGCCTCTTGGCCAGATGGGGCCAATGGCGAATGACAGCTGGGCACCATGCTCACCTTCACCCATCGGGGTGATGCAGGTGATCCCGGGTAGCGCGAGCGCCTCGAGGCGGTCCATCGTGCTGCGGATCAGGGCCTCCCGCCTCTCCACGAGTCTCGCAAACGGGTGCTCCTCGAAAAGCGGAAGGGTGGCTCCCAGCGGAGCGGTCGAGAAAACTGGCACATTGCTCAGCGCAAAACCCAAAGCACCCGCCTCCGGCGTGAACACCGGTCCCATCCGGAAACGGGTTTGCTCCTCGTGCCCCCACCATCCTTGAAGCGCGGGATGGGGTGCCGCTTGAGGGTCCGGCGCACGCACGAAGAGCCCCCCCACGGCACCCGGACCGCCATTCAGGTACTTGTAGGAGCACCAGACCGCGAAATCGACCTCATCGCGATCGAGTGCGAGGGGGACATTCCCGATCGCATGGGCGAGATCGGTCCCGAAACAGGCCCCCTGCGCGTGGGTGACGCGTGCAAGGCGACCGAGCGGCTGCACCTGCCCGCTCAGATAGTTGACCCCACCCACAAAGACGAGCGCCAGGGTTTCACCCGCCCGGCGGATCGCCTCCTCGAAATCGTCCGGATGGACGATCCATTCGCCCGGCCGGGGCCCGATCACGATGAGATCCGTCGACGGATCGCCTCCCCGCCAGGCGATCTGGGAAGCGATGGCCATCCGGTCAGACGGAAACACGGGGGTGTCGATCAGGACCTTGCGCCGCTGGCCCCGGGGCACATAAAACCGCGCAAGCAGCAGGTGGAGATTCACGGTGAGCGAGTTCATGACCGCCACCTCATCCGCGCGCGCACCGACGAGCTGGGCCAGCGCCGGCCTGAGGTCGTGGGCGTAGCGCATCCAGGGGCGGGTGGGCTTGCCGTAGCCCGCAATCCCCATCTGGCTCCAGGCCTCAAGTTCCTCCTCGATGAGGAGATGCGCTCCCCGGACGAGAGGCCCGAGCGAATGCCCTGCGAGATAGGACAAGGGTGCCCCTCCGGGATCCCCCGGAAGCTCGAACCGTGCCCGCAGGGACATCCAGGGATCGTTGGGATGGGGATCGGACGCTGGTTTCATCGACTGGCTCCGACAGGATCCGGGTGAACGAAGTGGATTCTGCAACGCACCGGGCACGGACCTTCGGCCATTCCCTTAGACCGCAACGGGTGCCCGGAGTGCCGGATGGTGGCGGTAGTTTTCGAGAACCAAGTCCTCGGCCCGATACTCGTCGATACGCTCGGCGCGCCGGACGATCCTGAGCGACGGGAGCGGGAAGGGCTCACGCGTGAGTTGGATCCGGGCGACGTCGAGATGGGTCTCATAGAGATGGCAATCGCCGCCAGTCCAGATCAGCTCGCCCACCGCATAACCGGTCTGGTCGGCGCAAAGATGGGTGAGCAGGGCATAGGAGGCAATGTTGAACGGTAATCCCAGAAACACGTCGGCGCTCCGCTGGTAGACCTGGCAGGACAGATGATCGCCGCTGACATAGAACTGGGCGAGGACATGGCACGGTGGGAGCGCCATGGCGGGGAGATCGGCGACATTCCAGGCGGAGATGATGTGGCGTCTGGAATCCGGATCCTCCCGGAGACCCTGTAGCAGCATCCCGATCTGGTCGATCTCCCCGCGTCCGCCGGAGGCGGGCCAGTGACGCCACTGATAACCATAAACCGGTCCGAGTTCTCCAGCAGGGTCGGCCCATTCATCCCAGATCGTCACTCCCCGTTGCTGGAGCGAGCGGACGTTCGTCTCCCCGCGCAGGAACCACAGGAGCTCTTCCACGACGGACTTCATGTGGAGCCTTTTGGTCGTGATGGCCGGGAACCCTGCTCCGAGATCGAAGCGCAACTGGCGCCCGAACACGGAGCGGGTACCCACGCCGGTCCGGTCCGTCTTGCGCGCACCCTGCTCGAGGATGTCCTTGAGGAGCTCGTGATAGTTCTGCATGGACGAGGGGTCCGGTCAGCTGGCCAAGCGATCGGCGGGATCGCGACGGTAGGCGAGATAGAGGAGGAAGGCACCGGCCGCGATCATCGGGATCGACAGGACCTGACCCATGGTCAGCCAGCCAAATGCGAGATAGCCAAGCTGGGGATCGGGGAGCCGAACGAACTCGACACTCGTCCGGAACACCCCGTAAAGCAGGGCGAAAAGACCCGAGACCGCCATCCGTGGCCTCGGCTTCACGGAAAACCAGAACAACACCACGAACAGGACGATTCCCTCGAGTGCGAGCTCATAAAGCTGCGATGGGACATGGGGCGCGCTCCAGCCGGGACCGACATAGCCGCAGTAAAAGAAAAACCGGGGATTGGAACAGGGCAGGCGCATGGCCCACGGGAGATGG
>JAJZNM010000016.1 GCA_021852325.1 Pseudomonadota bacterium | reverse complement strand
CTACGACGCGAGCTTCGCGGCACTTCTCGATGACGCCGGCATCGATCTCGTCCTCGTGGGCGATTCCCTGGGCATGGTGATCCAGGGCCATTCGAGCACCCTCCCGGTGACACTCGACCACATGGTGTACCACACGCAGCTCGTGTCCCGGGGGCTCCGGCGCGCATTCCTCGTGGCCGACCTGCCCTTTTTGAGCTACGCCGATCCCCAAACCGCCCTGGCCAGCGCCGGGCGGCTGCTCCGAGAGGGGGGCGCGCACATGGTCAAGCTCGAAGGCAATGCCACACAGGCCGCCATCGTCGAGGCGCTTTCGGGGCAGGGGATACCGGTTTGCGCCCATCTCGGCCTGAGACCCCAGTCGCAGCACAAGATCGGCGGGTTCCGGGTGGCCGGCCGCTCCGAGGCGGAAGCGGCGCACATGATCGAAGACGCGAAGCGCCTGGAGTCGGCGGGAGCCGACCTCCTCTTGCTCGAATGCGTGCCGATGCCACTCGCTGCCCGCATCACCGACGCGGCCGGGGTGCCGGTAATCGGAATCGGTGCAGGCGCTTCGGTGGATGGGCAGATCCTCGTCCTCTACGACATTCTCGGAATCGGGAGCGGCGTACGACCGCGCTTTGCCGAGAACTTTCTCTCGGGCGCTCGCTCGATCCGGGAAGCCGTCATGGCCTACGCTGAGGCCGTCCGCACAGGCCGCTATCCCCGTCCCGAGCACGGGTTCGAATGAGCCGCCCGGTTCTGGTCCGGGAACGGGGTGCGCTTGAGGAGATCCTGTCCGGCTGGCACCGGCTCGGGGAGTCGGTCGCCCTGGTCCCGACGATGGGCAATCTCCATGCCGGGCATCACCGCCTGGTCGAACGCGCACGTGAACTGGCCCCGCGGGTCGTGGTGAGCATCTTCGTCAATCCCACCCAGTTTGGTCCAAACGAGGACTATCTCCGCTATCCCCGGACGCTCGAGCGTGATCTCCAGGGACTTGAGCCACTCGGGGTGGATCTCGTCTATGCACCGGAAGTGGCCGATCTCTACCCCTTGGGCGTCCGGGGAGCAGTTCGCATCGAGGTGCCGGGCCTCTCGGAAATCCTCTGTGGGGCATCTCGTCCCGGGCATTTTTCGGGCGTGGCCACCGTCGTGCTGCGGCTCTTGACTGCGGTCCGGCCGGGGGTTGCGGTTTTCGGGGAGAAGGACTACCAGCAGTGTGCCCTGATCCGCCATCTCGTGAGAGACCTCGCGCTGCCGGTGGTCATCGATCGGGTCCCGACTCTACGGGATCCCGACGGTCTCGCACTGAGTTCGCGCAACCAGTATCTTTCCGCTCTGGAAAGACACGAGGCACCCTTCCTGTATCGGACACTGCGGGCGATCGTGGACGCCCTCGAGGCCGGCTCGCGCGATTTCCTTCAGCTCGAGCGCGACGCGTGTGCGCGTCTCGAAGACTCCGGTTGGTCCCCCGATTATGTTGCGATCCGGGCGGAGGAAACACTGGCCGAACCCGACCCTCATGCACGCCCGGCGGCGTACCGGGTCCTCGGGGCGGCCCGTCTGGGAACGACCCGGCTGATTGACAACATCGGCTGGAGGCAGTCCTGAGCGGGCTTCGAGCGGGTACAATACGACACTCGATCCACAGGTGATGCATGCAGATCACGGTTCTCAAGTCGAAACTCCACCGCGCTCGCGTGAGCGAGGTCCACCCCGATTACGAAGGGTCCTGCGCCATCGATCGGCTGCTCCTCGAAGCCGCGAAGATCCGGGAGTTCGAGCAGGTGCACATTTACAATGTCACGAATGGCGAGCGCCTGGTGACCTATGCCATCCGGGCCCGGCCCGGAACCGGGACCATCTCGCTCAATGGGGCCGCAGCGCACAAGGCCCGGGTGGGCGACATCATCATCATTGCGGCCTATGCGACCGTCTCTGAACCGGAGGCGGACGCGCGCCAGCCGGATCTTGTGTATCTCGATGAACACAACGGGATCGTGCGCACGGGATCCCGGATCGAGCCTCCCGTCTCGGACCGTTAAGGAGATTCCGCGGGAAGGGATTCCCGATGCCTTCTGCCTGGTCATCCGGGCCGCCCCTGTGCTAAAATCAATCCCTAGCGGTTGCTAGAGTTGCCTCTCGACCTTGTACCCGATCGATACCCGCAAGCCGGTATCCCATGCCTGGCTGCGGCTCTGGTGAAGACAGCGACACGGATACTTGATGACTGATTCTGCACTCCTCGCCCTGGCCGACGGAACTGTATTCGAGGGCGTTTCCATTGGTCGGGCGGGGAGCAGCACGGGCGAGGTGGTGTTCAACACCGCGCTCACCGGCTACCAGGAAATCCTCACCGATCCTTCTTACCACGGGCAGCTCGTCGTGCTCACCATGCCGCATGTCGGCAACGTCGGTACGAATGCCATCGACTGCGAAAGCACGGCCCCCGCGACCCGAGGCCTCATCATGCGGAACGCGAGCCCGGTCGCGAGCAACTGGCGTTCCGAGACGGGGCTGCCCGACTTTCTCAAGGCCCGGGGGATCGTCGCGATCGCTGAAGTCGATACCCGCAAGCTCACCCGCCACCTGCGCGACCGGGGTGCCCAGAACGGCTGCATCCTGGCCGGGCCCGACGCGCGCCGGGGCCACGAGCGTGCCATCCGTGAAGCCTTGGCCACACCGGCCATGGCCGGTCGCGACCTGTCGGGGGACGTGAGTGTGACCGAGGAGCATCCGTGGATCCAGGGGAGCTCGGTTCCAGACGGCGGAACGGTCGCGCCGGTATCGGCCCACGGAGCCGGATACGAGGTCGTGGTCTACGATTTCGGGGTCAAGCGCAACATCCTGAGAGGGCTCGTGGATTCCGGCTGCCGGGTGACACTCGTTCCCGCCCGGAGCCGCTGCGAGCCGGTGATCCGATCCCTGCACCCCGATGGCGTTCTCTTTTCAAACGGCCCGGGTGACCCCGAGGCGATGACGGAGGCCATTGCCGAAGCCCGAGCCTGGTTGGATCAGGGAATCCCGTTTTTCGGCATCTGTCTCGGTCATCAATTGCTGGCCCTGGCCTCGGGCGCAAAGACTCGCAAGATGAAGTTCGGCCACCACGGCGCCAATCATCCCGTGCAGGAGCTTGCGACCGGGCGGGTCTGGATCACGAGCCAGAACCATGGGTTTGCGGTGGACGAGACGGATTTGCCGAAGACCCTCATTCCCACACACCGCTCCCTCTTCGACGGGTCGCTCCAGGGCATTGCACGGACCGATGTCCCGGCGCTCGGATTCCAGGGCCATCCGGAAGCGAGTCCCGGTCCGCACGACGCCTTTGGCCTGTTCGACCGCTTTCTCGGCCTGATTGAGGCCTACGCGGCCAGAAACCGCCCGGAGCCGGGTGCCGGAGCCTTCCGTGCCGAAACGTAAGGATCTCGAAAGCATCCTGGTCATTGGTGCCGGTCCGATCGTGATTGGCCAGGCCTCGGAGTTCGATTATTCAGGCACCCAGGCGCTCAAGGCGCTCCGCGAAGAGGGTTACCGGGTGATCCTCATCAACTCGAACCCGGCGACGATCATGACGGACCCCGAGATGGCCGATGAGGTTTACATCGAGCCCATCCAGTGGCAATCGGTCGCTCAGATCATCGAACGCGAGCATCCCGATGCGCTCCTGCCCACGATGGGAGGGCAGACGGCACTCAATACGGCCCTCGATCTGGTGCGGGAAGGGGTGCTGGCACGGGCCGGGGTCGAGCTCATCGGCGCTTCACGCGAGGCCATCGACGTGGCGGAGGACCGGGAACGGTTCAAGCGGGCGATGACCGACATCGGCCTGAGGACGCCCCGCTCGGCCCTCGCGCATACGCTCGAGGAAGCCCTCACGATCCAGGCCGAGATCGGGTTCCCGACCGTGATCCGGCCTTCCTTCACCCTCGGGGGGTCGGGCGGCGGGATCGCCTACAACCGGGCCGAGTTCATCGAGATCGCCGAGCGCGGGCTCGACCTGTCCCCGACCGGCGAGATCCTGGTCGAGACGTCCCTCGTCGGCTGGAAGGAATTCGAACTCGAAGTGGTCCGCGACCGGACCGACAACTGCATCATCGTCTGTACCATCGAGAACGTGGATCCGATGGGCGTGCATACCGGGGATTCGATCACGGTGGCACCGGCGTTGACGCTCACGGACAAGGAGGCGCAAAGGCTGCGTGACCAGGCGATCGCGGTACTCCGCAAGGTGGGCGTCGAGACCGGGGGCTCGAACGTGCAGTTCGCGCTCCATCCGAAGACCGGAGAAATCCATGTGATCGAGATGAACCCCCGGGTCTCGCGCTCGTCTGCTCTGGCCTCCAAGGCGACCGGGTTCCCGATCGCCCGCATCGCCGCCAAGCTCGCCGTGGGCTATACCCTGGACGAGCTCCGCAACGAGATCACGGGCGGGCGGACACCCGCCTCCTTTGAACCCTCGATCGACTATGTCGTCACCAAGATCCCCCGATTCAACTTCGAAAAGTTTCCCGAAGCCTCGGACCGGCTCACGACCCAGATGCGCGCGGTCGGGGAGGTGATGGCGATCGGGCGCAGTTTCGCCGAATCGTTCCAGAAAGCGCTGCGGGGACTCGAGGCCGGATTCGACGGACTGAACGAAAGAATTCCGGCTGGGCCGGTTGGGCCCGATGACCGGGAACGGCTCGAGAACGAGTTGCGTTTCCCGGGCCCGGAACGCCTCTGGTATGTGGCGGATGCCCTGCGCCACGGCTGG
>JAJZNM010000178.1 GCA_021852325.1 Pseudomonadota bacterium | reverse complement strand
CTCGGGGCAGCGTTGGATGATCTTGGGAACCGGGATACCAGCCTGAAACAGGGGAATGCGGCTCCAGTCGAGAGAACCCGCGAGGTGTTGCCAGCGCCCAGGAGCCGATGCACGGGCCGGAATCCCGGGTTCCTGAAGCGTGTCTTCGAGTTTCTCGAACTCAGACCGGATGGCCGGGCTGGCCGATTCGAAAGCATGGATCCAGTCAAACTCGCCACGCTCGAACCAAGGCCGCGCACCGAGTCCCGGGTAGAAGAGGAACCCGGGGCGTTGGGTGGGTGCCTCATAGGGTGGGGGCTTTTCGCCCTTGAAAATTTGGACAAAAAGCCGGGCACGCTCCGGCAGTGGCTTTCCGTGGGTGGTTTCCACGGCCTTATGGGCTTCGTCGATGCGTGCGAGGAGGATCGGTGCGAGGTGACCCAGGGCGCGCTGGGCCAGCGCGCGAACCCGGGGTGGGAGATCTGGGGGGGCCAGTTTCAGGGTGGGATCGCGTGCGAGTGCACGTCCAAAGCTCGCAAGCGCATCCGTCTCCCGTCCCTGGTTTTCCAGGATGATTCCCCGATGGAGATGGTTCAGGGCGAGTTCGGGATCAAGCTCGATCGCCCGGTCAATCGACTCGAGGGCTTTTCCAGGGAGCCCTTGCGCGAGCCGCGCGAGCGCGAGGTTCCGGTGGAGTGTGCTCCGGGTGGGGTCGAGCTTGAGCGTCTGCTGAAGCAGTGCGACACTTTCCTCGTAGCGTCCCGCATCAAAGGCGCGCATGGCGATAAATGTGAGGGCCCGGATGTTGTGGGGCGCTACTTCAAGGATCCGCCGATAGACGGCTTCAGCATCAGCCAATCGCCCTCGCGCAACCAGCGCATCCGCGCCCGCGTCGAGAGTGGCAATCTGGTCAGGGAGTTCGGCCTGCGGGAAATCCTCGGCTCGCCAGGGCTGGTGCGGTGTTCCGGAGTTACCAGTCACGGAACATACCCCTTTACGCCGGATCGCTGGGTGCCGGTTTCCCATGCATTGGTCCGCATTGGTCCACACTCTGCATCAGATCAAGTGATTGCTTCTATGAATATAGTATGTGATATCGACTGCTTCTCTATTTTTTGGCTCGTTTCCGGGATCCTTTGTGACCCTCGAGATGGCTGGTTGAGGCCTGCGAGGGTGTCAGCGCCTCGGGTTGTCAGCGCCTCGGGTTGTCGCGGCGAGGGCGAATCGGATTCGGGTCCCTCGCAGCCCGCATCCCGGTTTCCCCTAAAGCTCGCATCTTTCAGTAGGTGGTGACTCGACAGATCCTGCATATCGCAGACTGAAGGCAGGCCTGCCACGATTGCAGACCCGGACTTGAAATATAAAGAAACTTAGATATACTTCTAATCATAGAAACACAGATAGGATGGAGAGATGGCCAGCTGCGCTGCTCACAAAATCCTCGGACCGGATCCCCTCCTTCTGCCTAAACTTCGCATGAGGTGTCCCATGACACGTTACCCCCTGGTTCTGGTGTTGCTGCTGGTGCTGCTGGCCTGCTCGGCGGTCGCCTGGTCCAAAAGCTATCGCATACTCGAGGGTCCAATGACGATCGGATCCGCCAAGATCCATGTCCAAATGCATGGAACGAACCACCTCTATCTGAGTAGCAGCGAGATTCGAGGGGCGTTCCGATGGCGGGATCACTTGCGTGTCGGTCTACACGGCGAGCCTTTGGCTTATGGGCTGGCAGGTACCGCGGCAGGCCACCCCATCCATATCCGGGTGCAGTTTGGCCCTACCCGCATACAGGAAATCATCCAGCGGGGAACCCAGACGAGGCAACTTTCATGGCCCAAACCACCCCATCCGGTCTATGTCCTAGACAACAATCTGATTGACGGCTTCCAGGTATTGGTCGACCAGGTCAACTATTCCCGTCCGAGCACTCAACGATTCCTGGTGTTTACCCCCCAGATGGCCGTTTTCTCCCATCTGGCCCTCAAACCCGTGTGGGTCGGCATGTTCCGGGCCGGTTCTGTGACCTTCAAGGCACATCGACTCCAGGGCATGCTCAAAATCGGTACGACCCGGCTTCCGCTCAGCCTTTGGGTTCAAGCCCGGACCCATGAGCTCCTCGAAATCAAGCAGGGGCCGATCCGGTTTCTGCTGGGTCGTTCCCGCCCAGGATCCGTTCCCCAAAAGCTTGCGCGATGGCTGGAGGATCAAAAATCCTGTCTCACATCCACAACCATCAAGGTCCGTACCACGGGCGTGGTCCTTGCGGGTGTGCTCACGCGACCCCGTCTGCCCGGCCCGGTGCCGGCAATTCTCCTGCTTCCCGGTTCCGGTCCTGTGGATGAAAACGGGAACGCTTCGGGGATCCTGGAAGACGACTTGTATGAGCAACTCGCCGATGGACTGAGCTGCCAGGGTTATGCGGTGCTCCGCTACAGCAAGCTCGGCATCCCCCCCAGCACAGGCAACGCGAACCGCGTCACACTGGCCACTTATGCCCAAAACGTACGGGATCTGGTTGCGTTTCTGCGCCATGAACCCGGCATCAATCCCCATGAGATCGTGCTCATGGGGCATTCAGAAGGCGGGCTGATTGCCCTAGATGCGGCTCCGGGTCTCGACCTTCGCGCCATGATCCTCCTCGAGTCCCCTGGTCTTCCACTCGCGCGTGTGCTCGAAAGCCAGATTGCCATTCAGGCCAGATTGCGGGGTGCCCGCTCGAAACAGGTGCACCAGAAGGAAGTTCGGCTCCACTCCGCTCTCCGTGCGATTCGTGCGACGCACGGTTATCGCCTGCGGCTGCCGAGTTCGTTGCGCGCCAATGTCTATGCGCATTTATTCGCCCATGCCGCGGGACTGATGAGAAGCGAACTGGATGTGCAACCGGCCCGGCTCATCAGGCGTCTGCGACAGCTGCCGATCCTCATCATCCAAGGGAAAGACGACATACAGGTGCTCCCTCAAAACGGGCGTACGCTCGCAATCGCTGATCCGGCGGCAACGTTGATCATGATGTCCCATCTCACGCATGATCTCGTAAGCTGCCATGGATCACTTCTGGCCTGTGCCCTGCCTGTGCCCGGGACCCTCCTGGATCCTGCGTTGATCCGCCATCTGCTGCACTGGCTCGGTCGAGTGGCTCCCGTAACCGTCGAAGGGTCGTTGAACCGGAGATCCCCGATTGCCTATCGGCCGTAGTGTGCTTTTCGAGGGAATCTGGTGCGTTTCAGGTGTTCAAGAAACCTTTGTTGAGAGAAAGTGCAATGATATAATCCGCTCACTCAGGATCGCGGCGGGCTTGCCACGCATGACGAGAACCGTTCATACCCTCACGTTTTACACCCACCCGATGAGCCGCGGCCGGATCGTCCGCTGGATGCTCGAGGAGGTGGGTGCCCCCTATGAGACCTGTCTCCTGGATTACCATACAACCATGAAAGCCCCGGAATATCTCGCCGTGAACCCGATGGGAAAGGTTCCGGCCATCCGGCACGGGGATGTGGTGGTGACCGAGACCGCCGCCATTTGTGCCTACCTCGCGGACGCCTTTCCCGATGCCCGTCTGGCCCCGCCGCCGGGTCACCCTGACCGTGGCTGTTATTACCGCTGGCTCTTTTTTGCGGCGGGTCCGATCGAGGCGGCATTCAGCAACCACGCACTTGGATTCGTGGTTCCGGACGGCCGGGAAAGGATGATGGGATATGGCACCTACAACCAGGTTCTCGATGTGTTGGAGGGCGCCGTCTCGGGAGAGAAGTATCTCCTGGGCGAGAGATTCAGCGCCGCAGATGTCTACCTCGGTTCGCAGATCGGTTTTGGTCTCGAGTTTGGCACGCTCAAAAAGCGCCCCGTCTACGAACGCTACTGGTCCCGGATCAGCAGCCGGCCAGCGTGTGTGAAGGCCCGGCAGATCGACGATGCGCTGATCCCCACAAAACCCCAGAGTCACTGAACGGAAGGGTGATGGAAAGCCACGGGCGGCGCAGCCTGCAGAGGAATCCGGAGCTCCGGCGATGAGCCAGCTGGATGGGTTCAGGCGGGTTTTCCACCGCTACACGCTGGTTCCGGTCTTCCAGACAACCAGTGAGGATCTGCGCCGGCTGGTCGTCGAGTTCTGGACGCGGGAAGGGGCGCTACGCAACCCCGCGGAGGCCGAACGACGGGCCCATGAACTCGTCTACGTGATTTATGACGAGCATCAGGACATCGTGGGAGTGTCGACGACCCAGCTCGCGCGCTCGACGAACCAAAACCGCTCGGTTTACTTTTTGCGTCTCTACATCCGCCCGCGTGACCGTGCACTCGGCCTGCCACAGGAAGTGATCCGTTGCGCCTGGCAGTTGCTGAAACACCTGACGCCTCCGGGGGGTCCGGATGGGGCCAGGATTGTCGGCGAGAACCCGAAACTGGCCCGGCCTGGGATGATGCGGGTCCTGAGCCGCAGGGGGTGGACTTATCTCGGCTTGAACCAACACCAGCTCCCGGTCTGGGAAAAACCCTTCTCCAGATCCTGAACCGGGGCCCGGTCGGGGTCAGTGGATCGACTGGCGGAGGGCCGCGAGCACCGGAATCCAGACCCCGAGCGCGAGGAGTGCGGCGAGGAGTACCGGGGGCGTCAGGATGAGTCCCACCCGCATGTAGGTCCTCCAGGAGATCGGCTCGCCCTTGCGGGCCAGGACGTGCAGCCACAAAAGTGTCGCCAGGCTGCCGATGGGAGTGAACTTGGGGCCGATGTCGCATCCGATCACGTTGGCATAGATCATGGCCTCGCGGACGGATCCCGCGAGATTCGTGATCGAGTGGATGCTGAGCGCCCCCACGAGCACCGTCGGCAGGTTGTTCATCACCGCGGAG
>JAJZNM010000163.1 GCA_021852325.1 Pseudomonadota bacterium | reverse complement strand
GATCAGGCGGCTTCAGTTGGGTCAGGAAGCCATGGATGAGGGGTTTAGGCGGATGGTCTTCAACGTGATCGCCTGCAATCGGGACGACCATACGAAAAATCTGGGATTCCTGATGGTCGAGCCCGGTATTTGGCAACTTGCACCCGCCTATGACCTCACCTACGCGCATGGCGCTCAATGGACCATGCAGCATCAGATGCGAGTCAACAACAAGGTTGATGGGATTGCCTACGCTGACCTATACGAAGTCGGCGAACGCGAAGGCGTGAAGAAGACCCACGAGATCGTCGATCAGGTCTACGAAGCGGTCCGCAAGTGGGACGACTTCGCTGACCGCGCCAGCCTTCCCTACGACTGGGTCAGGAAGATCCAGGCCGATCACCTGCTAGAGCACGCCCGGCCCAAGCGCCCGAGAGTCTAGCCCGTCGCCGATACCACCCCAACGGATCATGGGCAGGGCGAGGCGACCTATCTGGTCGAGTGGACTTTATTCCTTGGTGAGTGTGGGATGCGAGATCCTGTGCTACACTGATCCCGTGTAGCACAGGATCGAGCCATGAGCAACCTGACCATCACAGTTGATGCGGATGTCCTGAAACGGGCACGTATGCGTGCGCTTGAGCAGGGCACCTCGGTGAACAAGGTTGTGCGGCAGTACCTGGAGAGTTATGCAGGAGCCCGAGAGGCACAATTGTCTGCGGTGCGGGATTTGATGGATCTATCACGATCCAGTGACACACACGCGCAACGCCGCTGGACCCGTGACGAGCTGCATGAGCGTCGGGGATGATGCCGGCTTTCTTCGACACCAATATCCTGGTCTATCTCTTTGACAATTCAGAACCGCAGAAAAAAGCGGTCGCTCAGCGCCTGCTGGAGATGGAAGTTGCCTCCGGGAATGCAGTCATCAGTACCCAAGTGCTGCAGGAGTTCTATGTGGCGGTTACCCGGAAGCTCGCTAAACCGCTACCGCTGGATGTGGCCGAACAAGCCTTGTGTGATCTCGCCGCAATGCCCGTTCAGCTGATCGATACGCACATGATCATGGCAGCCGTGCGCCGCAACTTGGTGGATGCCATGTCCTTCTGGGATGCACTGATTGTCGAGGCGGCTTTGCGTGCGGGCGTTCAAGTGCTATACAGTGAGGATTTGCAGGATGACCGTGCCATTGGCAGCTTGCGTATTCAAAATCCATTCCCCAAACAGGCGCAACGCTGATCCTCACCCAGAACACACAGACCGCCCATGCTCGCCACGAGGGTCAAACCGAGGCGGAGAGCCGTCGTTCCCGGGTGAGCCGCAAGCCACGGAAATCGCAGTCGTACTCAATCTGTTGGCAGGCCTCCGGAATGCCTTGAATCGCTCCGGACGGGCCCGAGCTCAAGGATTCGGGTGGTGTCCGCTGTGACAGGCTTTGCCTCCTGGAGATAGGAACCCCGCGCTGCTCTATAATTCGGGTGAGACATTCCCGGGTGGATGGGGAGCAATCACCAATGCGATTTGAAAAACTCATGGCAGTGGTGAGTGGCGGAGCCTCCGGGCTCGGGCAAGCCGTGACCGAGACGGTGCTCGCAGGGGGGGGTCGTGTCGTCATCCTGGATGTGGCGCGGGAGGCAGGTGAGCGTCTCGTGGCCCGATCGTCCGGAAAGGCGCTCTTCGTGCCGACCGATGTCCGGATCGAATCCGCAGTCGACCAGGCGCTCGCGAAGGCTCGGGAGTTTCTCGGACGGATCGATCTGGCGGTCGCCTGCGCCGGGGTGATCGGTGCGGGGCGTGTGCTGGCCCGTGAGGGTCCGATGCCCTCCGAGGCCTTCCAGCGGACGATCGGGATCAATCTTGTCGGCACGTTCCACCTGGTCAAAGCCGCGGCCAGCCATATGCAGACCCAAGAGCCGAATGAAGAAGGGGAGCGGGGCGTCCTCGTGATGACTGCCTCGGTTGCGGCCTTCGAAGGCCAGATCGGGCAGGCCGCCTATTCGGCGTCCAAGGGTGGGGTGGCCGGCATGACGCTCCCGCTCGCACGCGAGTTCGCGCGCTTGGGGATCCGGGTGGTCACGATCGCGCCGGGCATCTTCGAGACGGCCATGGTGGGCGGCATGACGGAGGAAGTCCGTACCTCGCTCGCGAGCCAGATTCCCTTCCCGGCGCGTCTCGGACGCCCGGTGGAGTATGCGGCGCTCGTTCGCCACATCGTCGAGAACTCCATGCTGAATGGCACCACGATCCGTCTGGACGGGGCCATCCGCATGCAGCCCAAGTGATCCGGACCCGTGCCGGACGACGGTAGCCTCCACTACGACGTGCTCGTGATCGGTGCGGGTCCGGCCGGACTCGCGTGTGCGATCACACTCAAGCGCGCGTGCCCCAGCCGGTCGGTCGCGGTGCTCGAGAAAGCCGCGAGTCTCGGAGCCCATTCTCTATCCGGCGCGGTCATCGAGCCGGGTTTCGTGGACGAGCTCCTCCCCGGCTGGCGCGAAGAACCGCTCGACATCCAGGTGCCTGTCGTGCGCGACCAGTTTGCCTACCTCACATCCGGACGAGCATGGACGCTCCCCACGCCTCCCACCATGCACAACCACGGGAACGTGATCATCTCGCTCGGTGCCTTGGTGCGGAGGCTCGGCGCCCGGGCGGAGTCGCTTGGAGTCGAGATTTTCCCGGGTTTTGCGGGGGCCGTGCCCCTCTGGAGCGGGGAGGGCGCCCTGGCCGGTGTCCGGGTGGGGGATGCCGGACGGCTCCGCGACGGATCGGAGGGACCCCACTTCACCCCCGGCGTTGACGTGCGTGCGCCGGTCACGGTTGTGGCAGAGGGGTGCCGGGGCAGTCTCGCCAAGGAACTGATCCGCCACTTTGGGCTCGACCGGGGGAAGGAACCCCAGACCTACGGGCTCGGCCTCAAGGAACTCTGGCAGCTCGCTCCGGGGCGGAGCCGGGCCGGGACCGTCCTCCATACCGTGGGCTGGCCGCTTCCCCATGAGACCTATGGGGGTGGATTCGTCTATCACCTGGACCAGGACCGCCTCGCGATCGGATTCGTCGTGGGACTCGATTATCACGATCCCGATTTCTCCCCGTTCGAGGCATTCCAGCAGTTCAAGCACCACCCGAGCCTCCAGGGACTCTTCGCCGGCGGCGAAATCCTCTCGGCCGGGGCCCGGAGCCTCATCGAGGGCGGCTATGGTGCGCTGCCGACGCTCGAGATGCCCGGCGGACTCCTCGTGGGCGATGCTGCGGGAACGCTCAACGTCCCGAAGATCAAGGGCGTGCACATGGCGCTCGGATCGGGCATCCTCGCGGCCGAGCACCTCGCCCGGACGGGTTCACCCCAGGGGTTCGATGAAGCCTTCAGGCGTTCGCCACTCGGCCGCGAGCTCCACCGGGTGCGCAACATCCGGCCGGGTTTCCGGGGGGGATTGTTCCCGGGACTTGCGAACGCCGCCTTCGAGACGCTGACCCGGGGCTTGGCTCCTTGGACGCTTGCGAACCGGACCGACTGGAAGAGCCTCCGGCCCAAAACTGCCGCCCGACCGGGAAGCCCCAAGGCGCTCGTGCGCACACTCCCTCCGCTCGACCGGCTCGCGTTCGTCGATTTTGCCGCGAACCGGCACGAGGAAAACCAGCCGGTCCATCTCCAGGTGGCGGATCCCGGGATCTGCATCAGCCAGTGCATGGAGCGCTATGGCAATCCCTGCACCCGCTTCTGTCCAGCAGCCGTCTATGAGATCGTCACTGATGCGCGCGGGCCGAGACTCCAGATCAACGCGGCGAACTGTGTCCACTGCAAGGCCTGTGACATCAAGGATCCCTACGAAATCATCACCTGGGTCCCGCCCGAAGGCGGATCGGGACCGAGCTACGCCAATCTCTGAGGTCGCGTCATGAAAATCCTGGTTGCCGTGAAACGGGTCATCGACTACAGCGTGCGGGTGCGACTCAAGCCCGACCGCACGGGGGTCGTGACGGAAGGGGTCAAGATGTCGATCAACCCCTTCGACGAGATCGCGCTCGAAGAGGCACTGAGGATCCGCGAGCGGGGGGAGGCCACGGAGGTCGTGGTCGTCAGCGTCGGATCCGCCGAGGTCCAGACCCAGCTCCGGAGCGCGCTCGCCATGGGAGCGGACCGGGCGATCCACGTCGAGACCGGGGAGGCCTTGGAACCCCTCTGGGTGGCCCACATCCTCCATGCGCTCGTCGGGGAGATCGGGCCCGGGCTCGTGATCCTGGGCAAGCAGGCGATCGATGACGATCTCGGCCAGACCGGGCCCATGCTGGCCGCCCTCTGGGGCCGGCCCCAGGCGACCTTCGTCTCGAAGCTCACGCTCGAGGGATCCTCGGCACGGGCCGTGCGCGAAGTCGACCATGGACTCGAGACCCTCGATTTCGATCTCCCGGCCGTGGTCACGACCGATCTCCGGCTCAACACCCCGCGGTTCATCAAGATGCCGGACATCATGAAGGCCCGCCAGAAGCCGCTCGAGACCCGCCCGCTCGACGCCTTCGGGCTCGATCTGCCGCGGCTTGCGATCGAGCGTCTGGAGCCCCCGCCGGAGCGGGCGGCCGGGATCCGGGTCGAGACAGTGGCGGAGCTCGTGACCCGGCTCCATGAGCGGGGGGCTGTCTGATGGAGCGGGTGCTCGTCATCGCGGAGGCACAAGCGGGGGACGGGCCGGTTTCCGAGGCCACGCGCAAGACCCTTTCCGCGGCAGAGAAGCTCGGATCACCAGCGGTCGATCTCCTCTTCGTCGGATCGGGGCTTGATCGGCTCGCGACGCAAGCCCAGAGTCTCACCGGGCTGTCGCGGATTCTCGTCTTGGACGATTCGAGGCTCGCCCATCCCACCGCGACCCAGGTGGCGGGGCTTGTGTCCGGG
>JAJZNM010000085.1 GCA_021852325.1 Pseudomonadota bacterium | reverse complement strand
CGAGTCCCTTTTCATCCCCCGGGTACCAGTTTTGGACCGTGGCATAGCGGATCTCGGCATCTTCGAGCGCAACAAGTTCGACCACGGCGGCATGGAGCTGGTTCTCGTCCCGCATGGGGGCCGTGCAGCCCTCGAGGTAGCTCACGGTCGCACCGACGTCTGCGATGATCAGGGTCCGCTCGAACTGCCCGGTCTTCGCGGCATTGATGCGGAAATAGGTCGAGAGTTCCAGTGGGCAGCGGACGCCTTTCGGGATGTAGACGAAGGAACCGTCCGTGAACACGGCCGAGTTGAGGCTGGCAAAGAAATTGTCGGTGGGCGGGACGACCGAGCCGAGATAGGTCCGGACGAGTTCGGGATAGTCCCGGATGGCTTCGGAGATGGGGCAGAAGATCACGCCCGCACGAGCCAGCGTCTTGCGAAAGGTGGTCGCCACCGAGACACTGTCGAACACCGCATCCACCGCCACGCCCGCCAGTGCCGCGCGCTCATGGAGAGGAATCCCCAGCTTTTCATAGGTCTCGAGAAGCTTCGGGTCGACCTCGTCGAGGGAAGTCGGGCCGTCGGTCCTCGATTTCGGGGACGAGAAATAGGAAATTCCCTGGTAATCGATCGGCTCGTAGCGCGCAATCGACCAGTGTGGCTCCTTCATGCCTTGCCAATGCCGGTAGGCAGATAACCGCCACTCCCGCATGAAATCCGGCTCGCCCTTCTTCAGGGAGATCTGCCGGATCACGTTCTCGTCGAGGCCGGGGGGAAGCGTGTCCTCTTCGATATCGGTCACGAACCCGGCTTCGTAGGGCTGCCTGAGGAAGGATTCAATCTGTCGGGTGGAACTGGACAAGGGGATTTCCTCGATCGGCGACAATCAGTCGGGGATGCCAAGGCCGATGGCGCGGGCAGATCCTTTGGCCTCGCGCCCCACGGCGGGAGGCTTCATGCGTGAAAGCGGTGCCGGGGCGAGATCGGCCAGTGTCATGTGTGCCAGCGTTTCCTTGAGCACCCGGTTGATGCGGCGCCAGGGCGGGCTCACGGCACAAAAACCCTCACGGGTACAACGATGGGATCCGAGTCCGCATTCGATCACGGCGATTTCGCCTTCCAGCGCTTCGAGGATTTCGAGTGCAGTGATGGATTCGGGTGCTCGGGCCAACCGGTAGCCGCCGTGGGCGCCCCGTTGAGACTGAAGGAGATTCGCCCGCACGAGGAGCTTCAAGAGCTTGCCGACGGTTGCATAGGCAAGCTGGGTGGATTCCGCGAGTTCCGAGGCAGTGAGCCAGGGCTCGTCTCGGCTCGCCATGGCCGCGAGGAGCACTGTCCCATAGTCCGTCAGTTTGCGGATTCTCAGCATGAAAGGCGCCTGCCGTCAATATAAGACTATTTTAGTCCAAATAAACATTCGTGTGGCAAGCGTGCGCCATCGCGCTTTTCCGATCAGGGGATTTTTAAGGGATCAGCCGGGGTCCTCCGGGGACCAGATCGACCGGTCATGCATGGTCCAGGCTGGAAGTTCTTGCTTTTGAAGAAAATACTGCACGTAAAGCCCCGCGAGCTTGGCATAGCGTTCCTGGTATGGGGCGAGCTCGTATAGGCAAGCCACGCTCGTCACATCGGCGAGGCAGGTGAGGAGGGCCTTGCCGGACCAGGCGGCGTTGTCGCCGGTTTCTGTGGCCAGTTGCTTGAGGCTGGTTTCGGCCGCACGAAAGGCCGTCATGGCTTCCGGGCTTCCTGCGCCTTCGAGTACATGCCGGAGGTGTTCGAGTAAAGGCTCGTGGGCCTGTTTCTTGTGGATGGCCTCGACGAGCTCGAGCGCTTGAATGTTGCTCGTGCCCTCCCAGATGGGTGTGATCAAGGCTTCACGATGCCAGCGCGCGATCGCATATTCCTCGAGAAACCCGATTCCACCGAAAAGCTCCATCGCAAGCGCCGTGACCCGGCCGGCATGCTCGGCCGTCCGGTTTTTGGCCAGATGGCTCACCAGCCGTGCGTGGTGGTAAGGCGGCGAGTAGGGTGGGGTCTCGTGCCAGGCGCGATCGAACAGGTCGACCGCATGGAATGCGAGCGCCAGCCCGCCGGCCTGGCGGAGCGCGCATTCCACGAGATCGCGCCTGACCAGTGGATGGTCCCCGATGATGCGGCCAAATGCCGCGCGCCGCCGGACCCGTTCCCGGGCCTCGAGTATTGCCTTCTGGCTGATGCCCATGCTGGCCACGGCGTTCGCAATCCTGGAGACGGTGAGCGTCTCGAGCGTGTAGTAGATTCCGAGCTCCGGGCGTCCGATCAGGAATGCCTCGCTGCCTTCGAGTTCAACTTCGCCCGAGGGGACCGCCCGTGTGGCGATTTTATCTTTGAGGCGACGGACCTTGAAGTTGAGCTGACCTTCGTGGTTGAGCCTTGGAACGAGGAACAGGGCAAGCCCCTTGGGACCGGCAGGCGCGCCTTCCGGGCGTGCGGTCGTGATCGCATAGTCTGCAAGCCCGGCCCCGCTCGCAAAATATTTGTCTCCACCCCGGATCTGCCAGCCGTCTGCGTCGTGTCTCGCACTCGCACGGTTTGCGCCGAGATCATTGCCACCCTGGATTTCGGTCATCCAGGTGGCACCCCAACAGGATCCGGACAGCAGATCTCGGATCACCCCTTGATGTTCCGGCGCGTACTTGTGAAGGGCATAGGCGGTCTGGCCGGTAATCGTGAGAATGCAGTAGAGGCCCGGGTCGGCGAGCAGGTATCCCTTGGCAAAATGGTGGTGCCAGCTGCCGCCCGCATAAGGGGGCCTCAGGATCTCGGCCAGGCGGGGCAACAGGGCGCTTTCGGCAGGGGAGAGCCGCACGCGGTCCACGCGCCGCCCATCGAGATCATGGCTCACGAGAACGGGTGGTGCGTCGTGGTCGATATGGTAGCCGGCTTCATAGGCGTCCCTGCCCGCAAACGCGCCAAACTCGACCAGTTCGCTATGGTGTTCGGCATGCCGGGGCCAATGGTGCTGGAGGATCACCGGCAGGTCCGGATCCCTCTCGAAATGATTCTGCCCAAATGCGTAGGAAATCGGTTGCATGATCGTGACCTACTCCGGCATCGAGCCTACAGCATAGTCGAGTTGGGGAGCGATTGCGGACGGATCTCATGCGTGCCGCGAAAAAGGATCGTCGGCATGGCATAATGAAAAATAAACCGGCAGGCGCGACAGTCGCCTGTCGAAGGACCGGATCACGGCGAGTCCCGACAAGATGATCGACATCAAGCTGCTCCGAAACGAAACCGGCCAGGTAGCCGCGAATCTCGCCCGCCGGGGATTTGTACTCGACGCGGATTCGTATGGGAAGGAGGAGGAGCGCCGGAAGGCACTCCAGGTTCGGCTCGAAGACCTCCGCCGGCAGCGCAACGAGGGATCGAGAGCGGTTGGACGGATCAAGTCGGGAGGAGTGGATCCGGCTGCCCTGGCATCGGAGATGGAACGGCTCGCGGTAATCGATCACGAACTGGAGGAGACCGAAGGAGCCTTCCGGACGATCGAGGCGTCGCTCGAGGCCTTTCATCTCACCCTGCCGAACCTGGTTGATGCGAGTATCCCGGATGGGCGGGATGCCTCCCAGAATGTGGAAGTCCGGCGCGTCGGTGACCCTCCACAACTCGGTTTTACGCCCCATGACCATGTGGCCATCGGAGAAGCGCTCTGCGGCATGGATTTTTCCGAAGCGGCCCGCATCACCGGCGCCCGGTTCGTGGTCCTCAAAGGGGATCTCGCCCGGCTACAACGGGCCCTCATCAACTTCATGATGGATGTCCATGTGGCCGAACACGGCTATGAGGAGGTGTATGTTCCCCATCTCGTGAACCGGGCCAGCCTGACCGGGACCGGCCAGCTGCCGAAGTTCGAATCTGATTTGTTCGGGATTGCCAAAATCACGGACTGGTATCTCATCCCGACGGCCGAGGTACCGGTCACCAATCTGGCGCGTGACCGCGTGTTCCTGAACACGGAGTTGCCAAAGCGCTGGGTGGCCCATACGCCTTGTTACCGCTCCGAGGCTGGATCCTACGGCAAGGATCTCAAAGGCATGATCCGCCAGCACCAGTTCGAAAAAGTGGAGCTGGTCACAGTCACGACCCCGGACCATTCGATGGAGGCGCTCGAAACGCTCACGGCCCACGCGGAAGCGATCCTCAACAAGCTTGAACTGCCCTACCGGGTCATGCTTCTTTGTGCGGGTGACCTGGGCTTTGCTTCCGCCAAGACCTACGATCTCGAGGTCTGGCTGCCTGGCCAGAACCAGTATCGTGAAATCTCCTCCTGCAGCAACTGCAAGGATTTCCAGGCCCGTCGCTTGCAGGCACGCTCACGTGCCCGGATGTCCGACAAGCCCGAATGGGTCCACACCCTCAATGGTTCCGCACTCGCGGTTGGCCGGACGCTCGTCGCACTACTCGAAAACCGGCAGGATGAAGGCGGGCGGATCAGCATTCCGGAACCGCTCCGTCCCTACCTTGGGGGCCGGTCACACCTCGAGCCCCGGAGGGGAGGAGGTTGAATCGGTCAGGCCGGGTTCAGAGCGCGCTCGCATTTGTGGTCCTGATCGGGATCGTGAGCCTCTTCGCGGATGCCAACTATGAGGGGGGGCGCAGTGTGGCGGGACCGTACCTCCTGGTTCTGGGCATCACCCCGGCACTCCTTGGAGTCGCGAGCGGCGCGATCGATTTCTTCCAGTATCTTGGACGTCTCATCGGAGGGCGGTGGGCCGACCGGAGTGGCCATCCCTGGCACGTCCTCGTACTCGGATACATACTCAACCTCTTTGCCCTGCCTGCGCTCGTTCTCACGCACCAGTTGTTGGGTGCACTCGTGCTACTGCTGCTTGAGCGCCTGGGCCGGGGCCTCCGCAATCCGGTCAA
>JAJZNM010000091.1 GCA_021852325.1 Pseudomonadota bacterium | reverse complement strand
TCGCGATCATGTGTCGCGAGTATCAAGGTCGTCCCGTGTGTCTCGTTCAGCTCAAAGAGGAGATCGGCAACCGTCTTGGCGTTTTGGAAGTCGAGATTGCCAGTAGGTTCGTCGGCGAAGAGAATGCGAGGTTGGCCCGCGAATGCGCGGGCGATCGCGACCCGTTGCTGTTCGCCGCCCGAAAGGCGAGCCGGTTTGTGTGTGAGCCGATGGGTCAGACCAACGGCGGCCAAGGCCGCTTGTGCCCGCTCGCGGGCGTCCGGGAGGTGGCGGATCTCAAGCGGGAAGGCGACATTGTCGAGCGCCGTCAAGGCTGGCAGCAGGTGAAACGACTGGAACACGAAGCCGATGGAAGTGAGCCTGAGATCTGAGCGTGCGTCGTCATCGAGCGCGTCCAGCGCCTGGCCGAGCAGCCGGATGTGGCCCCGGCTCGGGCGTTCAAGCCCGGCAAGCAGGGCCAGGAGCGTGGTTTTCCCGGATCCCGAGATCCCGATCAGAGCGAGCGAGGCACCAGGCTCGATCGAAAGGTCGATCTCCCGTAAAATCTCGATCGGACCCTCGGAGCCTGGGTAGTCATGACCAACCTGTTCAGCTTGTATGATTGGAAACGATTCAGGCATCACGGGTTACTCGCATGGATCCTCTTCGGTGCGGTTGTCTCGGGGCTTGCCAGTGAGGCACATGCGAGCCCGAATCCTCCGGGCCCGGGGACCATCCTTATTCTAGGCGATAGCCTGAGCGCGGGCTACGGTGTGGCCGAGGGCCACTCATGGGTCGACCTGATGCGCAAAAAACTCGCCCGCCACCACTGGCAGTGCCGGGTCGTCAATGCCAGCATCAGTGGTGAGACCTCAAGTGGTGGCCGTGTCCGGTTGCCGGGGCTGCTCCGCCGTTACCACCCGAGGATCGTCGTGCTCGAGCTCGGCGCCAATGACGGGCTCCGGGGCGCTTCGCTCGGGACCCTCCGAACGAATCTCGCGGCCATGATCCGCAGGGCGGAAAGCGCTCAAGCCACGGTTTTGCTGATCGGGATCCTCCTGCCGCCCAACTATGGACCTTACTATACCGGGCGCTTTGCCACAGTTTACCGACGCCTCGCCCGCGCCGAGCATCTCGCCTTCGTGCCGTTCCTGCTGGCCCATGTGGCGAACCACAGGGAGCTCATGCAGGCGGATCGACTGCATCCGAACGCCCTTGGGGAGCCCCGGGTACTGGCCAATGTCTGGCCGAAGCTCCGGCCGCTATTGTCAAGGGCCTGTTCTCAAGGCTAAGCTCTAGTCACGACGCTTGCGACCACTGATCGGGGGGACCTGATGGACAAGTTCTGGCTCAAAAACTACCCGCCGGATGTCCCGCACGACATCGAGCTGGCTCCGCACGCCTCACTCAAGACGCTGGCCGAGGAATCGTTTGCACGCTACCCTGAGTTGCCCGCGTTTTCGAATCTGGGCCATACCCTGACCTACGAGGCGGTCGACGAAGCCAGTCGTGATCTGGCCGCCTATCTCCTCACCCGGCTCCATCTTAAAAAGGGCGACCGCGTCGCCGTCATCCTGCCCAATGTGCTGGCGTTCCCGGTCACCCTCTATGCGCTCATGCGGGCCGGGCTCGTAGTCGTGAGCTGCAACCCGCTTTATACCCCCCTCGAACTCGCGCACCAGCTCAAGGATTCGGAGGCGAGAGTCGCGATTGTGCTTGAGAACTTTGCCCATGTCCTGGCCGAAGCGATCCGGGGCACCCGTGTGCATACCGTGCTGGTCGCCACCCTCGGAGACCTGCTGCCCTGGCCACGGAACCGTCTCGTCAACTTCGCCGTGAGATACGTGAAGCGGCTGGTCCCCCGCTACCACCTGAATCAGGCCGTCTCCTTCACCCACGCGCTCAAGGCGGGTGCCCGTGCCCTGTTCCCCGACGTGTCACTCGAGGGGTCTGACGTCGCGCTCCTGCAATATACGGGCGGGACGACGGGTTTGCCCAAAGCGGCGGTCTTGAGCCATGCGAACCTCCTGGCCAACGTTGAACAGTGTGCCGCCATGCTTGGTCGCGATCTCAAGCAGGGGACGGAAGTCGTGATTACCGCGTTGCCGCTCTATCACATCTTTGCCCTCACGGCCAACTTCCTCCTCTTCACCCATCTCGGGGGCGAGAACGTCTTGATCACGAATCCGCGCGATCTCCCCGGATTCGTGAAGACCCTGCGCGGCAGGCGCTTCAGTGTCCTGACTGGCGTCAACACGCTGTTCAACGGATTGTTGCGGACACCCGGATTCACGGAACTCGATTTCTCCCATCTCCGATTCACCCTGGGGGGCGGGGCGGCGGTGCAGCGCGCGGTCGCAAACCGGTGGAAGGCCGTGACTGGACACCCGATCATCGAGGGCTACGGGCTCACGGAGGCCTCCCCGGTGGTCTGTGTGAACCGTCTGGATATTGACGAGTACACGGGAGCTGTGGGGTACCCCTTGCCCTCGACCGAGATCGCGATCCGGGACGACCAGGGCCGAGATGTTGCGGTCGGAGTCGTCGGTGAACTTTGCGTCCAAGGCCCTCAGGTCATGCGTGAATACTGGAAACAGCCCGCAGAAACCGCACAGGTCTTCACCTCGGATGGCTTCCTCAGGACCGGCGATCTCGCACGGATCGACGAGATGGGACTGGTTTACATCGTCGACCGCAAGAAGGACATGATCCTGGTTTCCGGATTCAACGTGTATCCCAATGAACTCGAGGGCGAACTCGCCCATCTCCCGGGTGTCCGTGAAGTGGCTGCGATCGGCATCCCGGACGAGCAGTCGGGGGAATCCGTGGCCCTTTACATTGTTCCGGATGATGGATCCCTCACGCGCGAGGCCGTCATGCAGTTTTGCCACGAACATTTCACGGGCTACAAGCGACCCCGTGATCTCGACCACATCTTCTTTGCCCAGGAACTGCCCAAGACCAACATCGGGAAGATCCTGCGCCGGGCACTCCGCGAGGAGTACCTCAAACGGCACCCGTCACCCGGCGGGAAATCGTAGCCCGGGCGCTGCCTTCAGAAGGAGCTGAACAGGCTTCCGACCAGGTCGTCGGCGACGGCAAAACCGGCGCCCATCCCGAGACCAGAAGTGAGGCTCGACAGGAAACCGCCGCCGCCACCCCAGCCGCGCGGCTGGAGCGGGGTTGTCGGATGGGTTTGCAGTTCCCCCTCGAGGGTCTGGATGTACTGGCCCATCTGCTGCAGGACCAGTAGGGTCTGCTGGTTCTGCTCCTGGATGGCGAGCGCCAGCTCCTTGAGGTCCACACCCCACTCGCGCGCGGTCGTGGCATCCGGAGCGGCAGAAGCGAGTTTTTCGGCGAATCCCTGGATTTTGCCAAGCGTATCCTGGGCGAGCTTCTGGCTGTCGGCGATCTGTTTCTGGGCAGTTGCGTAGTCCATCCGGGTCTCCCGTAGGCTGAGGTTTGGGTTGAGGGACGGCCCAGCGCCGACCCCGCTTCTGGGATCGTGAGCCGGGGGGCCGGCTGAGCACAGGAGATATAATACCAGTGAGTCGATATCCCGGAGTCCCCGACCTGAAGACGGAACCCGGAGGAGGAGCTTGATCGATGAGCGAAATGAAACCCTCCCATCGGGTCGCGGTGCTCGGCGCTGCGCGGATCCCTTTCTGCCGTGCCTATACCCACTACGGGAGTCTCAGTAATCTCGCCCTTTTGACGGCCGCGCTGAAATCCCTGGTCGAACGTTGTCACCTTGAAGGCCAGCGCCTCGGCGACTGCGGGGCGGGAGCCACGATCGTGGACCCGCGCGAATGGAATCTTGCGCGTGAAGCGGTACTCGGCAGCGGACTGGCGCCCGAGACGCCCGCGTTCGATCTCGCCCGGGCCTGCGGGACCAGTGCGGAGACGTGTATCGCGATCGCGAACAAGATCGCGCTGGGACAGATCGATTGTGGTGTGGGCGCCGGGGTCGACAGCATCAGCGCCTCGCCCCTGCTCTGGTCGCACGCCATCACCCGCCGTTTCACGGCCATGAGCCGTGCCCGCACCTTGAGTGGCCGGCTGCGCCCTTGGGTCGGCATCCACCCCCGGGAACTCAAGCCCGAGCCACCCCGCATCACCGAACGCCAGACGGGACTCAACATGGGCGAATCCTGCGAACTCATGGCCCAAAACTGGCAGATCTCGCGCGGAGATCAGGATGCGTTTGCGCTCGCGAGTCACCAGAAGGCCCATGCCGCCTGGCAGAGCGGTTTTTTCGCTGACCTTGTGGTGCCTTTTCATGGTGCCGACCATGACAACAATGTCCGCCCCGACACCACCCTCGAAAAGCTCGCCCAGCTCAGGCCGGCGTTCGACCGGACCCCGCGAGGCACCCTGACCGCGGGGAACAGCACGCCGTTCACCGATGGAGCGGCGGCAGTGCTCCTGGGATCGGAATCCTGGGCACTGGCGCAGAAGCTCGAACCCTGGGCCTATCTGGTGGACGCCGAGGTTGCAGCGGTCGATTTCTTCGACAAAAAAGAAGGACTCCTGATGGCACCGACCTACGCGGTCGCACGCCTGCTCGCGCGCAATGGACTCACACTCCAGGATTTCGATTACTACGAGATTCACGAGGCTTTTGCGGCCCAGGTGCTCTGTACGCTCAAGGCCTGGGAATCGGAAAGCTTCTGTCGTGAAAAGCTGGGACTCAACCGGGCGCTCGGATCCATCGACCGGAACAAGATCAACGTCAAGGGTGGCAGTGTGGCACTCGGCCATCCCTTTGGTGCGACCGGGGCCCGCATCGTGGCGACACTGGCCAAACTCCTCTCGGCCAAGGGGAAAGGGCGTGGGCTTGCTTCAATCTGTACCGGCGGCGGGATGGGGGTCACCCTGATCCTCGAGCGCTAGGGTTGTCCACGCTCCGACCGGCTCCGTCCCCACAGAAGACGGGGGTCCTGCTCATCAAT
>JAJZNM010000005.1 GCA_021852325.1 Pseudomonadota bacterium | reverse complement strand
CCCGCTGGGCGTCCGACTTGGACAGCCGGTCCTCGATGATGCCGAGGACGATCTCGTCTGAGACGAGGAGGCCCTGATCCATCACGGCCCGCGCCGCGAGTCCCAGGGGATGGCGCTGGGCCACGGCCTGGCGCAAGAGGTCTCCGGTTGAGATCTGGGGAATGCCATAGTGCTCGGACAGGAGCTTGGCCTGGGTACCCTTGCCGGAGCCGGGAGCGCCGATCAGGACGATTTGGAGGGGCTGGGTCATGGGGGATCTCCTCCAAAGCCAGGCAGGGGGGTCCGCTTTGGCGGGGTTGGTTCGCGGGGGTGGCCGCGCTAAACTACCGCTTCATGTTCCGCTTCGTCAACCCCGGACCGCACCGGCCGGCCTGACGAGGGGTTGGAGCGGGAATCCGGGAGCTGAAATGATCCGAAAGCCAGACCGCCTGAATATTCTATACGCACAATCCGGCGGGGTCACAGCGGTGATCAATGCGACGGCCTGGGCCGTGATCGATGCGGCCCGCAAGGCCCGTGGAGGGGTGGGGCGGGTCCTGGTCGGCCGGGACGGGATCGTGGGAGTCCTCGAAGAGCGCCTGATCGATACCGCGAAGCTCTTGCCCGCCGATCTCGCCCGCCTCAAGATGACCCCGGCAGGGGCCTTCGGTTCCTGCCGTTTCAAGCTCGGCACCCCCGAGACCGATCCGGCCCGTTACCGGCGGATCCTCGAGGTCTTAGAGGCCCACGCGATCGGGGCATTCTTTTACAACGGAGGCGGGGATTCACAGGATACCGCGCAGAAGATTGCCGCCTTCAGCCGGACCGAGGGATATCCGCTAAAGGTCATCGGCCTGCCCAAGACCATCGACAACGACCTTTATGGCACGGATTTTTCCCCGGGCTACGGGTCGGTCGCCAAATACGTCGCCACCTCGACTCTCGAGGCCGCGCTCGATGTCGCTTCAATGTCCGCCACCTCGACCCGGGTGTTCATCCTCGAGGTGATGGGGCGACATGCGGGCTGGATTGCTGCGGCTTCGGCACTTGGCCAAAGGCGTCCGGACGATCCCCCGCATCTCATCCTGTTCCCGGAGCGCCCCTTCGACCCGGAGGATTTCGTCGCGCGGGTGCGTGAGACCGTTGAATCGCGGGGGTATTGCGTGGTGGTGGCCTCCGAGGGTATCCGCGACGCCACCGGGCGCTTCATCGCGGAGGGTTCCGGCAAGGATGCCTTCGGGCATGCCCAGCTCGGTGGGGTGGCCCCGGCCTTGGCGGGCCTGATCGGGGCCCGGCTTGGCTACAAGCACCACTTCGCGGTGGCCGACTATCTCCAGCGTGCGGCCCGTCACCTGGCCTCGAAGACCGATCTCGATGGGGCGATCGCCGTCGGCCGTGCGGCCGTCCGGCTGGCCCGGGCAGGCCGGAGCGAGGTCATGGTGACGCTCGAACGCATCCCCGGCTCCCCAACGGGCTTCCGCACCGGGTCCATCCCGCTCGGTGAGGTGGCGAATCGCGAACGGAGGTTGCCTGACACGTTCATCCGTCCGGACGGCTATGGCGTGAGCGCCCTCGGGCGACGCCATCTCGCTCCGCTCATTTCAGGCGAGGCCTATCCCGCCTATCGGTCGGGCGTCCCGGATTACCTGAGGCTCACCCCGGCCGAGATCACGAAGAGGCTGCCTCCTTTTGTTGCACGCTGAACCGGACAGCTCCTCGCACGCCTTCCATGCTTTTTCAGAGCTCCCGACGGGTCTTGCCCGCCTCTTCGTGAGTCTCGGGCTCACCCTGGTTTTTGGGGTGTTCGAGTTCGGGATGGCCGAGTGGGCCCATTCCCTCGCACTCCTCGGTGATGCAGGGCACATGTTCACCGATTCGCTCGGCCTCGTGATCGCGACGCTCGGGGCCTGGCTGGCCCGGCGGCCCCCGTCCAAGCACCAGACCTACGGATGGGGGCGTGCGGAGGTGATTGCCGCCGCGCTGAATGCCCTGATCATGCTCGTGCTCGTCGGGGGGCTCGGCTTCCTGGCCGTGAAGCGGATGCTCGAAGCCGCGCCGACACCGGTGACCGGCTGGGCGGTCCTTTCGACCGGGCTCGGTGGGCTCCTCCTCAACCTTCTCGTCTTCCGGATCCTGAGCGGGGGTGGGCACTCACTCAACATCCGGGCTGCCCTCATCCACGTGTTGAGCGATCTTTTGGGTTCCGGGGCCGCTCTGGTCACGGGTGTGGTCATCGTGTGGACCGGCTGGATGCCGATCGATCCCATCCTGGCGCTTTTCATCGCGGGTCTGATCCTGGTCTCGAGCCTCCGGCTTTTCGGGTTCGTGGGCCGGGTGCTCCTCGAAGGGGTTCCGCACGGACTCGATGTCACGCGGATCGGCCAGCGTCTCACCGAGGTCGAGGGCGTCTGTTCCCTCCACGATCTCCATGTCTGGGCGGTGTCCACCGAACAGGTCGCGCTGTCGGCGCATGTCGTGGTCGATCGCCTCGAGGATTGGCCCGCTTTGCTCGACCGGCTGGCCGAGGCGCTCGAGCGGGACTTCGGGATCCACCACGCGACCTTCCAGCCTGAGCCCGTGGTCCAGAAAATCCCGGTTCCGCCCCGCCCCTGGCACCCCCGCGCCACCTGAGTCCGATTGTGTACAATCAGGGAAGGACCATGTAGGACGGCCCACCCGGCCTGCTACCGACGAGGTGACCCGTGTTTGCAACCCAGATCCGTCAAAAAGACAGTCTCTTCTATTTCGCCAATATCGAAGCCAAGGGTCTTTTGCGGCGGGTTCGGTTCATTTCCCGTTTTTACGGCGAAAACAGCCAGATCCGCCCGGAAGCCACAGGATCGGAAGATGACATTGCCCGCTTCATCGCGCAGGTCGAGCATTCCGATGCCGCCTTCCAGCGCGAACTTTCGCGCGCCAAGGTGCGTGCGTTGCGCAACTTCTACGAAACGGCGGTCTCACAGCCTCCGATTCCCGGAACGGCGCTCCTTTTTACGAATGAAACGCTCACCTTCCGCCCGATTCCCGAGGCGCCCCAAGTCGGCCGGCTGTCGGAGCCCGCACACCCCTTCCTGATCATCGATGGGCAGCACCGGCTCGCGGCCCTCCACTTCTATCTCGAGGACAAGCCGGAAGAGGCATCCGGCATCCACGTCCCCTGCATCATCTTTGACGGGCGGAGCGAGGATTTTGCGGCGGAGATGTTCGTCATCATCAACTCCACGCCGACCCGCATCAACAAGAGCCACCTGGTCGACCTCTACGAACGGGTCTCCTGGGCGGAGCCCGACCGCAAGTTCGCCGCCCGGATCGTCGACCTGCTCTACAGCGCCTCAGACAGCCCACTCCGCTACCGCATCAATCGCCTGGGTGGACGGAGCCAGCAGGAAAAGTGGATTCTCCAGGCCGAGCTCTTCAACGAGCTCCACCGCTGGGTGAAATCCCGCTGGGCGGGAATCGAAAAGGAGGGAACCGGCATCCGTGAGGTCGAACGCCACTACCGTGTGATCCGCGATTTTCTCAAGGCGGCCCAGCGCATCTTCGGGGACACCTGGGGGCACAGCCATTACATGGTCACCCGGCCGGTCACGCTCAAGGCATTGATCCGGGTCGCCTCCGATTTGAGTGCGGTGGACTGGGATCCCGAGGAGGGACGGGTCGAAAGATGGGAGCTCAAACTGGCGGGCTGGCGCAACCTCCTGCGCGAGTTCCGCGCAGAGGGATTTTATGAACGTTTCCCGGCCAAAGGCCAGGTCGAACGGGTGGGCCGGATCCACCGTCAACTCGATCTTGCCGCACATATCGAAGCACAGGCGAGAAGCAAGAAAAACTCATAAATCCAATGAGTTGAGTATTTCCGCCCGGCGGCGCGTAAAATCCTCTGCATGAACCAGGATGCCCGTCGATCTGACCGTTGCATCCGGAACGGATGCCGGGTGGCCGCCCCCGTGGCCGTGGGCATCGTGTGCGTGATCCTCATGATGGATCCCGGTGCTCGAGCGTCTGGTGGCGGCCCCGGAGGACACCGGGACACTCCCGTTCACGTCTACGAGTGGATCGGTCCCCACGGGGTCACACACTTTTCGGAGACACCCCCCCCCAAATCGAGCCGGACCCGGAAGGTCAAGCATTTCACCATCCGCCTGGCCCATGTGTCGCGCAAGCAGGCACGCGCGGACTACCTCGCACAGCTCGCCGCGACGCGGTCCATGGAACGGGGGCTGAGAAGGCTCGAGGCGGAGCAGGCTCTCGCCTACCCGCCACCGCTCAGGGCCGGACGCAGTGCCCCGCCGGGTGAACCGCCGGTGACCCCGGTCGACCGATATGTCCGGAGCGGTCTCGGGTTTTATCCGGATTTCGGTTTCTATCCGCCCGGTCTCGCCCCGCCATTCGCCACTCGACCGGCGGGTCCGCCACCCAACCTCGCTCCCCCAAGCGGCGGGTTTGGCATCTGCGGTTACGAGATTGCCTGCCCCCCCATGGGCACGATTCCACAACCCCCCACGCTGCCGACCCCGCCTGCGCCGGTACCTCATTTCCCACCCCACCCCTGAGCACTCCTGGCCTAGGTGATCCGGTTCGCGGTAGGGCAGGAGCACCACCCGCCTCCCCACGCAGCGTCGGTTCGTGCCCTCGAGGGTCGAAGACGAGGTGGGACGGATCGGCCAGGACGATTCCGGAGGGGGGCGTCCAGCTGATCGACTGGCCGTGCCCGCGGTTTTTGGCAACGCACGCGGCCCAGTGTCTCCCCAGGGGGCCTTGCCTCACGGTTCCGGCAGGGGTGTTGGGTTGACGTGACCGCATGGACAATCCTCCACGCGGTGAGGTCAAGAACCGGATTCCCGGTGAGGCCGGGAACAGGACCGGCTGGCTGATTCATGCTGTAATGAACGGGTTGTGGGTTCAAACGGTCGTTTCAAAGCCAGCGGGCGGGATGAGCATGCGAGACCCGAGCAAAGCTTGCCCCCCCG
>JAJZNM010000181.1 GCA_021852325.1 Pseudomonadota bacterium | reverse complement strand
ATGGATGCTCCCGTATTGCTCGATCAGCGGACGGGCATCGACCGGGTAGAGGGTCCGGTCCGGAAAGGCCTCCTCGAGCATGCGGCATGCCGCGGAATCCGGTGGGCTGCCATATTGGGGAACGAGTACCGCATCATTGATGATGAGAAAGTTGGCATAGGTTGCCGGGAGTTCGCGGCCCGTGCGGCCTCTCAGCCGGCCCGGGGAGGGCAGCTCGAGGAGATCATAGGGGGCACCTTCGACCTGCCTGAACCGGGTGAGTGCTTTCCCCATGCGGGCAAGGCCGGCACGCACCGAGGCATCCGGGAAACCCGATCCGCCCTGGTAGATGAGCATCGAGGGGGATGCAAAGCGGACCAGCGTATCGACGTGGCCGTGGGTATCGTCGCCGGGTATCTGGCCCTCCTCGAGCCAGAGCACGCGCCCGATGCCGAGTGACCGGCCGAGTTCCTCCTCGACCCGTGACGCATCGGGGTGGAGCCGGCTTGGATGGAGCAGGCACTGGCGGGTCGTGATCAGGGTCTGGTCCCCATCCCCGTCGAGGCTTCCGCCCTCGAAAACCCAGGGATGGGATTCGAGAGTCACGGAGCCAAAGCAACCCCGCTCATGGAGCCTCCGGGTGGCCTGGTCGTCGTCCGCATGGGGGTATTGGTCGCCCCAGCCATTGAAACGGAAATCCAGGAGGATGAGCCTCCCGTCCTGGACCACGGTGAGCGGTCCATAATCCCGGAACCAGATGTCATTTGCAGCCAGGGGCACAAAGCGCACCCGGTCCGGGTTTCCGGAGAGCCGGACCAGGGTCTCGATCAGGGGTTCACAGGGGAAGGCGCCGGTCGGTACCGTCATGAGGACGCGCTCGTGCCGGCTGATCCAGGCCGCGATCTCCAGGAGACAGGTGCCGGCCCGATCCGTGGATTCCGGATCGAACCCGCTCGAGGGGCGCGGCCAGCACAGGAGTACAGCGCTCTGCCGTTCCCACTCGGCAATCCAGCGCCGCTTCTCTGGCCGCTCCGGATTCACCTGGGCAGGATGGGGTCCTGGGGGCACCCGCTCGCGGCGGTCAGTCCCTGGACGCGCCGGGCAAGCCCATGACCGGCCCGGTTACCCACCGTGGGGCAACGGGTCCGGTACGGGCAGATGGAGCGGGTGGGTCTCGACCACATGGATCACGATCCCGCGCTCGAACACCACGATGAAATGCGGGTAGATCCATTCGCGGTAACGACGGATGCCGATCGGACCTCGGCTTTCTGCCGGAGATCCCCAAAGACCCCGGACGTTGGCCCGGGTCATGCTGGGCGTCGGGAACGTCAGGCTCTGGGCGGCACCCGTCCGGGCCACGGACCACAGGAAAAGGCTGGTGCCGAGAAAGACGAGAACCGTTATCATACGCATGTGCGATGCCTCCCGGTCAGTCGCCGTCGGCGACATCCCGATCCTTCACTCATCATAAATCAGTTTACAGGAAAGACAAGCCTTTGAACCCGGATGCGGATTGATGTACCGGCCTTTTTCCCTGTTTGTCTCCCTTCGTTACTTGCGGGTGCAAAGGCGCAACCGGTTCGTCTCGGTGATCTCCCTGATTTCCATCCTCGGGATCACGATCGGGGTCGCGGCCCTGATCACGGTGCTTTCCGTGATGAACGGTTTTGACCATGAACTCCGCAAGCGGATCGTGGGCATGACCGCCGAGGTCAACGTTTCCGGGTTCGGCGGAAGCCTCAAACACTGGCATCAGCTTGCCCGGGTGGCCCAAGGGGTACCCGGCGTGACCGGCATGGCGCCTGTAGTCACCGGACAGGCCATGCTCGCTGCCGACGGCAATCTGAGCGGCGCGCGGATCGAGGGTATTGATCCCGTGCGGGAAGCCCACGTCCTCGATCTCGCGAGCAAACTGGTCGCCGGGCGTCTCGTGAGCCTGTCGGGCCCGGGATGGGACATCATCCTGGGACGCGATCTCGCCTATTCGCTCGGCGTCACGGTCGGCAACCACGTGGTCCTCATGGTGCCTGAGGGGCTCGTGACCCCGGCGGGGCTCGTGCCGCGGGTGCGGCGGTTCCGCGTGTCGGGAATCTTTGATTCCGGGGACTATGCGTTTGACAGCGGTCTCGCCTTCATCGGCCTGGGCAAGGCCCAGCGCTTGTTTGGTCTCGGCAAGCAGGTGAGCGCGCTCGAGCTCCATCTCGACCATATGCTGGCCGCGCCCGAAGTGGCCCGGACGCTCGTCAACCGGCTCCACGGCAACGACTATGTGAGCGACTGGATCAGTCAGAACCGGAGCCTGTTCCAGGCGATCGCCACGGAAAAACGGGTGATGTTCTTCATTCTCCTCCTCATCGTCGCGGTAGCCGCATTCAATATCATCTCGACCCTGGTCATGGTGGTGAACGACAAGGCGGCCGACATTGCCATCCTGAGGACTCTGGGGGCCTCCCCGGGAACCATTCTCCGGATCTTCATCCTGCAGGGTGCCGTGATCGGCATCGTGGGCACGCTCGTGGGACTCGGGCTCGGGATCCTGCTCGCACAGAACGTCCAGCCGGTCATGGAGTTCATCCGGGAGATGTTCCATGTGAACCTGTTCCCGACCAAGGTCTATTTCATCAACCGGCTGCCCTCCAGGCTCGAAGGACGGCAGGTGATCGACATCACGCTGATCGCCTTCGGACTCACGGTATGCTCGACACTCTACCCCGCCTGGCGGGCTTCGCGCGTGCTTCCGGTCGAGGTGTTGCGTCATGAGTGAATGGGTGCTCGAGGCCCGCAGGCTCTGCAAGAGCTACCGCGAAGGGAATGCGACCCTCACGGTCCTTCGGGACATCACATTCGAGGTCGCAGCCGGGGAGCGGATCGCGATCGTCGGGGCCTCGGGCTCCGGAAAAAGCACGCTCTTGCATCTGCTTGGCGGGCTCGACCAGCCGGATCGCGGGGAAGTGTCGATCCGAGGACGCGATGTCGCCCGAATGCCCGAACGCGAGCGGAGTAAGCTGCGCAACGAAACACTGGGTTTCGTCTACCAGCTGCACCATCTCCTCCAGGAGTTCACGGCGCTTGAAAATGTCGCTCTCCCGCTCCTGCTCAGGCGGAGGGTACCGCGGGATAGGGTGCGCCAGCTCGCGCGTGAAAGGCTCCGGGAGGTCGGGCTCGAGGCCCGGTCTGCCCATCGTCCGAGCGAGTTGTCGGGCGGCGAAAGACAGCGTGTCGCCATTGCCCGGGCGCTCGTCACGAATCCTGCCCTCCTGCTCGCGGATGAACCGACCGGCAATCTCGATCCGCACACGGGTGAGGGAATCTACGAACTCCTCCTCGATCTCAATGCCCGGCATGGAACGGCCGTGATCGTGGTGACCCACGAACATGCACTGGCCGCCCAGATGCACAGGCGCTACCGGCTCGACGAGGGTGTGCTGGTTCCGCTCTGACACGCCGTCCGGCATGGGTGCGGGTGGATGGCGCATCGCGAGTGGGCGCCCGCCGTGTTATCGTTTGGGAGGTGGAAACTGATGAGATGCGTGCAATGAGAAACAGGTGGAGAGCATTCGTTCGGCAATCCGTCCGTGAGGGCGTGCACGCATGCTCGCGGTGATCGAGTCCGGTGGCTGGATCATGCTGCCTTTGATTTTCTGTTCCATCGTGAGCGCCGCAATCACACTTGAGCGGCTTTGGAGCCTGAAGCGAAACCGCGTGATCCCCGAGCATCTTCTCGCCCAGATCTGGCTCTGGATCAAGAACGACGAACTCAACGAAGACCGGCTGGATGCCATCCGCTCGGGTTCGCCACTTGGACGGATCCTCACGGTCGCCCTGGTGCACTGGGGCGAGGATCTGTCCGAAATCAAGGAACGGATGGAAGACGCCGGCCGCGAGGCGACCCACGAACTCTATCGCTACCTGAATACGCTGGGGACCATTGCCGGCATCTCGCCCCTGCTCGGGCTGCTCGGTACGGTGATCGGGATCATGCGTGCGTTTGCCTCGATTGAATCCCATGGTGCCGGTGATCCCAGGCTTCTGGCGGGAGGGGTAGCCCAGGCCCTCATCACGACCGCGGCGGGACTCACGGTCGCCATTCCCTCGCTCGTGGCCTACCGCCTCCTCCGGGGTCGCGCCGACGGGCTCGTCCTGGCCATGGAGCAGTCCGCGCTGCATTTCGTGGATTCCCTCCGCAAACGCATGCGCACCCCGGGTGGAGGGGCGGCATGAGGTTCCAGCGCGCGGAACCCGAAACGCCCGAGCTCAATGTGGTCTCGTTCATTGATGTCCTGCTCATGCTGCTCGTTTTCTTTATGCTGTCGACAACCTTCATCCAGAGTGCACATCTTCGGGTCGATCTGCCCAAGGCCTCAATCCACGCAACGGTGATGCGATCTGGTCTCGTGATCACGATCGACCGGCAGGGCCGTTATTACGTCGACCAGGAAGCGCTCACACGAACGAGTCCGGAGGCGCTGGCGCGTGCACTCCGGAGGTTCGCCGCGCGGCGCCGGAATCTCGTCGTGACCATCCGGGCGGATGCCCGTGTGCCCTATCAGGCCGTGGTGACCGCCTTGAGTGTGACGGGTCAGCTCGGGTTCCATAAAGTCAACCTGGTGACGATCCGCACCGCGCGCCCGCCGCAAGGATGAAGATCGCGTTTTTCAGTCTGGACCGGAACGCACGGACGACCTACTTCCGGCTGCTGCGTTACATCCGTCCTCACTGGGGCATGTTCGCCGCCTCCGCGTTCGCTATGCTGGTTTATGCGCTCAGCCAGCCGGCTTTTGCCGCACTGATCCGGCCCCTTTTGAACGGCAGCTTCGAGCACGAACGGGTGCCCTATCTCGACTGGATCCCGCTCATCATCGTCGGAATCTTCCTGATCCGGGGACTCGCGGGTTTCTGGTCCACCTACGGCATGTCCTGGGTCGGCCGGCGGGTGATCCAGAAAATCCGTTCCGAGATGTTTGAGCGGCTCGCCCATTGGCCCGCTGTCCGCTATGACCAGATGCCCGGGGGGATGCTGGTCTCGGCGCTCACCTACAACATCGAACAGGT
>JAJZNM010000131.1 GCA_021852325.1 Pseudomonadota bacterium | reverse complement strand
CTATAACATCGAACAGCCCGCCGAAGGCGTCACCTATGCACTCCCGGTCCTCATCCGGGACAGCCTCACGGCGGTGGGGCTTCTCGGCTGGATGCTCTATCTCGCGCCGGGTCTCTGCCTCTTTCTCGTGGTGGTCGCGCCGTTGATCCTGCTCCTCGTCCGCAACCTGAGCCGCCGGTATCGCCGCGTCAGCAGCCGCATCCAGGAGACCATGGGCGAGGTGACCCGGATCGCTGAGGAAGCGGTGGCCGGCCAGGCAGTGATCAAGAGTTACAACGGTGCTGACTGGATCCGGGGTCGTTTCGAAGAGGTCAATACCCACAACCGTGACTGGAACCTCAAGCTCGCCCTGAACATGGCTGCATCCGGCCCGCTCATCCAGTTCGTCGCGGGGTTCGGGATTGCACTCGTGGTCTATGCGGCGCTGCTCGCGCCCCTGCTTCATGTCGTGTCGGTCGGAACCTTCATCTCCTTCCTCAGTGCGCTACTCCTCCTGCTTGCTCCGCTCAAGCATCTCACGAACGTGAACGCTCCGATCCAGAGGGGTGTGGCTGCCGTCATGCCCGTATTCGAGATTCTCGATTCGCCGGGAGAGGATCTCGCTTCCGGATTGTCCCTCCCACGGGCAACAGGCGCAATCGAGATGGAGGAGGTGACGTTCAGCTATGGTCCGTCCCAGCCGCCGGTGCTCGAGGGCGTGAGCTTCCGGATCCAGCCGGGCGAGCTCGTCGCCGTAGTCGGCCGGTCCGGCAGCGGCAAGACCACGCTTACGGAGCTCTTGGTGCGCCTCTATGAAGTGACCACGGGCGTGATCCGGCTCGATGGACGCGACATCCGTGAATGGCGTCTCGAAGACGTGAGGCGTCAGATCACGCTCGTGAGCCAGGACGGCATCCTCTTCCATGGATCCCTGGCTGACAACATGTGCTATGGTTGTGCGTCCCCGGTGAGCCCGGGCGAACTTGAGGAAGCGGCCGCGGAAGCGTCGCTACTCGACGAAATCCGGAAAATGCCGGAAGGGTTCGAAACCTCGGTCGGTGAACGCGGGTTACTCCTGTCGGGCGGGCAGAGGCAGCGGGTGATGATCGCGCGGGCGCTCCTGCGCGGGGCCCCCATCCTGGTCTTGGATGAAGCCACCTCGGCGCTCGATGCGGTGGCCGAACAAAAGGTGCAGCAGGCGATCCGGCAGGCATCCCGCGGGCGGACCACGCTCGTCATCGCGCATCGACTCTCGACCATTGAACGCGCCGACCGGATCCTCGTGCTTGATGCTGGCCGGATCGTGGATCAGGGCACGCATGCCGAACTCATCACCCGCTCCGGACTCTACGCGCTCCTGCACCGGAGCCAGACCGAGAACCGGCGGGACCCGGAGAGCGAGGCCGTATGATCGCCTGGCGGGGAATCGGGCACGCCTGGCTCGAACGCTGGTATGCAAAACGGCTGGACCCCTTTTTCTACCCGCTGGTGCCCTGCACGTGGCTCTATCTCCTCGCATCGAACCTGAAGCAGACCCTCGAGGGGACGGGGATCCGGACGGGGTACCGCCCGCCGGTGCCAACCCTCGTGATCGGGAACTTCACGGTGGGCGGTACGGGCAAGACACCGCTCGTCATCTGGATCGTGGAGGCGCTCCTCAAGCGCGGCGTGCGGGCGGGCGTCGTGAGCCGCGGTTATGGGGGATCGGTGAAGGGGCCGATCGAGGTCCCGCGCGAGGGGCCGGCGCGGGTCTATGGCGATGAACCGGTCCTGATCGCACGACGCACGGGCGTCCCGGTCGTGATCGGGCGCAAACGGTTTCTCGCCGCAGACTGGCTGTGCCACCATCATCCAGTCGATCTCATCGTCTCCGATGACGGACTCCAGCATGCGCGCCTCGCCCGTGATCTCGAGTGGGTGGTCGTGGACGGGATGCGGGGCTGGGGTAATGGCTGGCTCCTGCCGGCCGGACCGCTCCGGGAACCGGTCCGGCATCTCGACCGGGTGGATGCGGTGTTCGTCAAAGCACCTTCGAGGCAGGCGGTCGCCGGTATTCCCTTCCGGCTCATGCCGGGTGAAGTCCACCGCCTGGATGGGCTCGAGCGCCGTCCGCTCGAGGCATTTGCCGGCCAGCGCGTGCATGCGCTGGCCGGAATCGGCCGCCCGGAGTCGTTCTTCACGCTGCTCGAAGAGCGGGGTCTCAAAGTACATCCTCACCCCCTGGCTGATCACGGGATTCTCTCCTGGAACGAGATCCGGTCGTGGGCAGCCGAGTGCCCGGTCTTCATGACCGAGAAAGACGCCGTAAAATACCTGGGCCGGTCCGGTGCCGAACCCGTCTGGTATCTGCCGGTCGATGCCGTCATCGAGAGCGGGGAGGGAGAGCTCCTCGTGGATGCGGTGGTCCGCCTGATACAGGAAGGAGGTCGCTTGTGATCGATCGGAAACTCCTTGAGATCGTGGTCTGCCCGTGTTGTCACGGAAAGCTGGAGGACCAGGAAGCTTCGGGCGGGCTCTTCTGCCCGCACGACCGGCTCCTCTTTCCGATCCAGGAGGGGATCCCGGTCCTCCTCGTGGACGAAGCCCGGCCGCTCGATCCGAAATGACCGGGCAGACGGATCAATCCGTGCGTCCGCGCCGTGGATTCCCGGGGTCTCCTGTGGATGGTCATGGACTATAAGGTCGTGATTCCGGCCCGCTGGGGGTCGACCCGCCTGCCCGGCAAGGTACTCCATCCCATCCGGGGCCGGCCGATGCTGGCCTACGTGATCGAGACGGCACGGGAGAGTGGTGCGAGGACGGTGGTCGTCGCGAGCGAGACGGAGCAGGTGCTCGAGTTCGCGGTCCGCGAAGGCGCGGAGGGCTGTCTCACGTCCAAGACGCATGCGACCGGAACCGACCGGATCGGGGAGGTGGTGGAGCGGCTTGGATGGGGGGACGAGGAGGTGGTCGTCAATCTCCAGGGGGATGAGCCGCTCATGCCCCCGGTCCTCGTCCGGCAGTGCGCCCTGTTGCTCGCACGCCAAAGCCGGCTGTCCATGGCCACGCTGGGCATTCCTCTCCATACCCGGGAGGATTTCATGAATCCGAATATCGTCAAGGTGGTCGTGGATTGCCAGGGACAGGCGCTCTACTTCAGCCGGGCACCGATTCCCTGGCCGCGGGACGGGGAGATGGGTTCCGGACCGGTTGGAGCAAGCCGGGTCCGTGGCGCGCTGCGCCACATCGGGCTCTATGCGTATCGGGTGGGAGCGATCCAGCGCCTCGCGCAGGAGCCGCCCTGTGAGCTCGAGGAGATCGAGCGGCTCGAGCAGCTGCGGGCGCTGTGGCTCGGCATCGACATCGCCATCGAGATCGGGCGGGGCACGCCCGGCCCCTCCGTGGATACCGCAGACGATGTACGCAAGGTCGAGGCGTGGATGGACCAGTGGCCTCTGGGTCATCCCCCGGAGGCTTGAGTCCCGCGGTCGGTGCTCGGGAAACTTCCGCTAGAGGCGCGCATCGACCGAGGCACGGGGCAGGACGGATTTGACGTCGAAGATCACGTGCGGGTTCTTGAGCCACCGGTTGAGACGGGTTTCGTCCTGGTCCCGGAACTCGCGGTGGGCAACGGCCAGGATCAGCGCGTCATAACTCCCGGGTTCGGGAGTGCCCAGCCTCAGACCGTAGTGCTCGGTCATCTCGTCCGCATGGGCCCAGGGATCCGTGATGTCGACGATAAGCCCGTAACTCGCCAGTTCGTCGACGAGGTCGGCCACGCGGGTATTGCGGATGTCGGCACAGTCTTCCTTGAAAGTGAATCCCTGAACGAGCACGCGGGCGCCCGGGATCGCGATTTTTTTCCGGATCATGAGTTTGACGACCCGCTGGGCGATATGGCGTCCCATGCCGTCATTGATGCGGCGGCCGGCCAGGATCACTTCCGGCTCATAGCCCACCTGCTGCGCCTTGTAGGTGAGGTAGTAGGGATCGACGCCGATGCAGTGGCCGCCCACGAGACCGGGCCTGAAGGGCAGGAAGTTCCACTTCGTGCCGGCGGCTTCGAGCACAGCCGCGGTATCCAGTCCCAGGCGCTCGAAAATGAGCGCGAGTTCGTTCATGAACGCGATGTTGAGGTCGCGTTGGCTGTTTTCGATCGCCTTGGCGGCTTCCGCGACCCGGATGCTTTCGGCCCGGAAGGTTCCGGCCCGGATGATCCGTCGGTAGAGACCGTCCACGAACTCATGCGCATGGGGACTCGATGCGGAGGTGATCTTGACGATGTCGGTCAAAGGATGCGTCCCGTCGCCGGGATTGACCCGTTCCGGACTGTAACCGACATGAAAATCGTGATTGAGGCGAAGCCCCGAGGCCTCCTCCAGGATGGGAATGGCCACTTCTTCCGTCGTCCCGGGGTAGACCGTCGACTCAAAGATGACGCACGTTGCGGGCCTGAGCCTTTGGCCGATCAGCTGACAGGCATTTTTCAGGGCGCTGAGGTCCGGGCGCTTGATCTCGTCGATGGGGGTGGGAACCGCAACGATGAAGACATCCGGCTTGGCGAGCCGATCGGGGTCGGTGCTGAAATGCAGGGATCTCCGGACTTCCAGTGCGGAGGACTCGACTTCGCGGCGGCGATCGAAACCGGATGCGAGTTCAGAGACCCGCTCCGGGTCGAGATCGAATCCGAGTACCTGGAAGTGTCGGCTGAAGGCCACGGCCAGGGGAAGACCGACATAACCGAGCCCGACGACAGCCATCTCGAGCTTTTCGAGCGAGGGGAGGGGGGCAAGCGCAGACATGCGGTTTCCTCTGGGGATTAGAAAGCGGGGCTGATCCGGGACAGGGATGGCCAGTCGCCGGTGAAGTGCAGGGTGTAATACCCGTCAGGACCGGCAGATCCGTATCCTGAGAGCAGCCGGCCGATCGCCGGGTTCGCGCCCGTGGCGGGTTTGAGGCGGGCGGTGAGACTCCAGTGATGGTCCGGCTCGAGCCGGATGTGGCCCGTGACGAGGAGCGAGCCCCCGGGTCCGGCACGAAACGAGACCCGGTTCGTGCCCGGCGAGAGGGCGTGGGCCGCAAGCTGTACATCGGCGAGCGTGACCGGAATCGCGGACTCGAGTGTGATCTTTGCGGCGGATCCCGTGCCCACGAGCGCCACGAGTTCCGGCCCGTCCACGATGAGTCGCCGGAGCATGAGATGGAGCGTGCCCC
>JAJZNM010000169.1 GCA_021852325.1 Pseudomonadota bacterium | reverse complement strand
GCCGACGAGCGGGCGTGACGTCTATGCCGAGCGTTACGCCTCAAACGGCGTACCCTTGGGGAGCAACTTCCTGGTCAACACCTACACGAGCGGGAACCAGGAGCAACCAGCGGTTGCAATGGACGCCACGGGAGACTTTGTGGTGGCGTGGGAGAGTTACGACCAGGCTTCGCCGACGAGCGGGGATGACGTCTATGCCGAGCGTTACGCCTCGAACGGCGCGCCCTTGGGGAGCGCCTTCCTGGTCAATAGCTATACGAGCGGATTCCAGGGAGATCCATCAGTTGCGATGGATGCCGCGGGGGATTTCGTGGTGGCGTGGGAACGTCAGACCTCGCCGAAGGGCGGGGAAGACATCTACGCAGAGCGTTATGCCTCGAACGGCGCGCCCTTGGGAAGTAACTTCCTGGTCAACACGAATACGAGCACAAACCAAATAGCCCCAGCGGTTGCGATGGACGCCACGGGAGACTTTGTCGTGGCCTGGAAGAGTTACGGGCAGAGTGGGATACCAGATAACTACGCAGACGTCTATGCCCAACGTTACAGCGCGGGTGGGGCCGCACTCGGATCAGAGTTTCTGGTCAACCCGACATCACAGCCTCAGCAGTATCCCACCAACTTTTTTGTGGGCGCAAGCGTTGCCATGGATGCGACCGGGGATTTCGTGGTGGCCTGGCAGCAAGACTCGAGTTACTACAACTACACGACTCGAACTTACTATTACGAATCCGGCATTGGAGCCCAACGCTACCAGGGCGAGAATGCGGCGAGTGCGGATGTATCTGTGACGGGAGTGAGTTCCGACAGTACGGTCACTCCGGGGTCGCCCTTCAGTGTGAGTTTCGAGGTGGTGAACCGGACGGCCCCCTCGTTCGAGACGACGGATGCCTATCTCAACTCCTTCATCGGAGGGGTTTCGAACCCGACGATCACGGTGACCCTGGGGCAGGATGTGGCCGCCCTTCCGGCCGGAGGGCCCGACTGGAGCTGCACCGGGAGCCGGACCACGAGCTTCACCTGCACCTATGCAGGCGTGGTGGCGGCCGGGCAGTATTCGCCACCGCTCATCGTGGGGCTCGTGGCGCCGGATACCCCGGGGACGATCTCCTACGCAGCGACAGCGGTGGGAAGCAGCGAGCCGGCCTTCACGGGTTCGGTCGCGGTGGCGAATCCGCCGGGCGGGAGCAGTGGCGGGGGTGGGGGCGGTTTTGGCTGGATCGAGCTTCTGGGACTTGCCAGTCTCAGCTTCCTGAGACGCTTCGGAAGGAAAAGCGCGGCCTGAAGCCGGTCCGCCGGCCGGATGCTACAGGCGGATCAACCTTTCTGCCGCTTCCGGGCCGGGGACGGAGCGGGGGGGCGATTTCGCGTTCGCGCCGGCTGACGGGGTCTCTCGCCCAGGAGGGGATGGAGGAACTGTCCGGTGAACGAGCGGGGATCCTCGGCCAATGCCTCTGGGGTTCCGGTGGCGATGAGCTGTCCCCCGCCTCCACCGCCTTCGGGTCCGAGGTCAATGATCCAGTCCGCGGTCTTCACGACATCGAGATTGTGTTCGATCACGATCACGGTGTTGCCGTGCTCGCGCAGCCGGCAGAGGACCTCGAGGAGTTTTGCCACGTCGGCAAAATGGAGCCCGGTCGTCGGTTCGTCGAGGATGTAGAGCGTGCGACCGAGTTCGCGTTTGCTGAGTTCGCGGGCGAGCTTGATGCGCTGGGCTTCCCCACCCGAAAGGGTGGTTGCGTTTTGGCCGAGTGCGGCATAACCCATCCCGACCTCAAGCAGTGTCCGAAGCTTCTGGGCAACTGCAGGAATCGCGCTGAAGAACCCGGCGGCCTCTTCCACGCTCATCGCCAGGATTTCGGCGATCGTTTTGCCCTTGTAGTGGATCTCGAGGGTCTCCCGGTTGTAGCGGGCACCATGGCATTGCTCGCAGGGCACATAGAGATCCGGCATGAAGTGCATTTCAACACGGATCACGCCATCGCCCTCACAGGCCTCGCAACGCCCACCCCGGACGTTGAACGAGAAACGTCCGGGGGCATAGCCGCGCGCGCGGGCTTCCGGGGTCTGCGCGAAGAGGTCGCGGATCGGGGTGAAGAGCCCCGTGTAGGTGGCAGGATTTGACCGCGGGGTCCGGCCGATCGGACTCTGGTCGATCGCAACGACCCGCTCGATGGACTCGTGTCCCCGGAGATCGACAAAGGGTGCAGGTGACTCGGACAGGAGTCCGAGGTGACGGGCGACGGCCCGGTAAAGCGTGTCGTTCACGAGGGTGGATTTCCCGGATCCCGACACCCCGGTCACGCAGATGAGGAGACCGAGCGGGAAGCTCACATCGATCCCCTGGAGATTGTTGCCGGTAGCGCCTTTGAGCACGAGCGCCCGATCCGGGTCCGGTGATTTCCGGGTGTGCGGAACCGGAATCGAGCGGGCACCGGACAGGTATTGACCAGTCAGCGATTTTGGGTTGCGGATGATCGTATCAGGGCTCCCCGACGCGACCACGACTCCACCATGGATGCCGGCTCCCGGCCCCATGTCGACCACATGATCGGCTGCCCGGATTGTTTCGGCGTCGTGTTCGACCACGAGAACCGTGTTGCCGAGGTCGCGCAGGCGATGCAGCGTATCGAGGAGCTTACGGTTGTCGCGGGGGTGGAGTCCGATCGAAGGCTCGTCCAAGACATAGAGCACCCCGACGAGTCCCGAGCCGATCTGGCTGGCCAGGCGGATGCGTTGTGCCTCACCGCCCGAAAGGGTTTCTGTGGCGCGGTCGAGACTCAGATAAGTCAACCCCACATCGGACAGGAACCTCAGGCGTGAACCGATTTCCTTGACGATGCGTGCCGCGATCTCGGCGCGACGGCCTTCGAGCTTCAGGGTTTCGAAAAAGCGGAGAGTCTGGTCGATCGGCCAGGAGACGATCTCGGGCAGTGTCCGCTCCCCGAGATAGACATGCCGCGCCGCCCGGTTGAGGCGCGCCCCGGAGCAGGTTTCACAGGGCTGGATGCGCAGGAGCATGGACCATTCCTGCTTCAGGAGGTCGGATTCGGTTTCGCGGTAGCGGCGTTCGAGATTCGGGATCACGCCCTCGAACCGGCTTTCCCGGTGCTCCCGCCGCCCGCCAAAGCGAAGGGCAAACCGGATCTTCTCGGTTCCACTCCCGGACAGCACGATGTCACGGATCCGTTTCGGCAGTTCGCAAAACGGGGTTTCGAGATCGAACCCGTAATGGCGGGCCAGACCCTCGAGCAGTTCATAGTAATAAGGATTGCGCCGGTCCCAGCCGCGGATGGCGCCCCCCGCGAGGCTCAGTTCCGGGTGGGCCACGATCCGGTCCACATCGAACGATTCATGGACGCCGAGCCCGTCGCAGGCGGGGCAGGCGCCAGCCGGATTGTTGAACGAAAACAGGCGCGGCTCGAGCTCAGACAGGCTGTAGCCGCAGACCGGGCAGGCATAACGGCTCGAGAGCGTGAGGACTTCGGCCTCCGGGTGGTCGCCATCCACGATCCGGATGATCCCCGAGCCCAGGCCAAGCGCGGTGTCGATCGATTCGGCGAGACGGGAAGCCAGGTCCGGGCGGGTACGGAATCGGTCGACCACGACTTCGATCCGGTGGGTGCGCCGGGCATTGAGGCGCGGAGCCGCATCGAGGTCGATCAGTTGCCCATCCAGACGGATCCGCACGAAGCCCCGAGCCCGGAGCGTATTGAAAAGTTCGAGGTAGCCCCCTTTGCGGTCCGTGACGACCGGGGTCACGAGGAGGTAACGGTGCTCGGCGGGCAGGGCGAGGATGGTATCGACCATCTGGGAGACCGTGAGGGCATCGAGTGCAGTTCCATGATCCGGACAACGCGGGGTGCCCGCACGTGCAAAAAGCAGTCTCAGGTAATCGTAGATCTCGGTCACGGTGCCCACGGTCGAGCGGGGGTTGTGGGAAGTGGATTTCTGTTCGATGGAGATCGCGGGTGACAGGCCTTCGATCGAGTCGACATCGGGTTTATCCATGACCGAGAGGAACTGGCGGGCATAAGCCGAGAGGGATTCGACGTACCGGCGCTGGCCTTCGGCATAGATCGTGTCGAAGGCGAGGGAGGATTTTCCACTGCCGGAGAGTCCAGTGATGACGACGAGCCGGTCCCGTGGGAGATCGAGATCGACATTCTTGAGATTGTGGGTGCGGGCCCCTCGGACGTGGATGGCTTCCATCCGGGCTCCAGGTCGGTTGAACCCCCCATTTTACTGTACCGGGGTCTTGCACGGGAACCCCAGCCCCGGCTTTTGGGCCGGGGTGAAGGGAATCAGCCGGTATCAGGGCGCATGGAAGACAGGGTTTTGAGACGACCGATTCTTTAGGCGGAGATCACTTGACAGCGTCAGGGGCCGGGTCCAGAATCCGATCCCAGAGAGCCTTGGTATTCCAGCGTACGTCCATAATTAAAGACTACCGGGAGGTCTCCATGAAACCCGATTCGCGTGCGATCAGGCGTCAAGATATCCTGTGTTCTTCTTCTGTGGCCTGTGCCGTGGCATTGGCCCTGGCCACACTGCCCCGGGCCCAGGCCGTCCTGGCCCCGGGTTCGCCCGTCGGCAGTCCGATCACGGTGGCCGCACTGAGCGCCTATAATCAAAGCGTACCCAAGGTTGCCGCAGATGCCCAGGGGGATTTCGTCGTAGTCTGGCAGGGATACAGCCCGATCAACAAGCGTAGGGAGATCGATGCCGAGCGCTATGCGGCGGATGGGATCCCCGAGGGCAGCGCCTTCCAGGTGAATAGCGATACGAGCGGATTCCAGGGAGATCCATCGGTTGCGATGGATGCCACGGGGGATTTCGTGGTGGCGTGGCAGAGTTACAACCAGGCCGGGACCGGGAGCGGGTGGGATATCTATGCCCAGCGTTATGCCTCGAATGGCGCACCCCTCGGGAGCAACTTCCTGGTCAACACCTACACCGGCGGAAGCCAGACGTTCCCATCGGTTGCGATGGATGCCGCGGGGGATTTCGTGGTGGCGTGGCAGAGTTACCGCCAGGCCTCACCGACGAGCGGGTATGACATCTATGCCGAGCGTTACGCCTCGGATGGCGCGCCCTTGGGGAGCAGCTTCCTGGTCAATAGCTATACGACTGGATCCCAGGGGGCTTCATCGGTTGCGATGGATGCCGCGGGGGATTTCGTGGTGGCGTGGGAAAGTG
>JAJZNM010000054.1:3209-5241 GCA_021852325.1 Pseudomonadota bacterium | reverse complement strand
GACCTCAAGCCCATAGCTCTGCTCAGCCGGGCCCTCCTCGACGCGGTGGAGAAAAATCAGCCGGCCTTGGTGTTCCCGGACCGAGACATGGATGTTGGCCGCTTCCGGGATCGTCTCCGGGAGGAGTGTGAGCTCGAAATAATGGGTGGCGAAAAGGCAGAAGGCGCCGACCTTGCGGCACAGGTGGTCGGCAGTCGCCCAGGCGAGCGCGATACCGTCATGTGTCCCGGTTCCGCGTCCCACTTCGTCGAGGAGCACGAGGCTCTGCCGGGTGGCCTGGCGCAGGATCGAGGCCGTCTCGACCATCTCGACCATGAAGGTGGAGCGCCCCCGTGCGAGATCGTCGTTTGCGCCGATGCGGGTGAAGATCCGGTCGATCGGTCCCACCTCGAAGGACTCGGCCGGCACGAGCGAGCCCGCGTAGGCCAGGATCACGGCCTGCGCGGCCTGGCGCATGTAGGTGCTTTTTCCGCCCATGTTGGGTCCCGTGAGGATCAGGAGGCGGCGACCGTCGTGGAACGCGAGGTCATTGGGTATGAAAGGGTCAGGGTAGCAGGCGCGCTCGACCACGAGGTGGCGGCCGCCCCGGAGCCTCAGCGCAGGCTCGCGGATGAAGACCGGTGCGCGAAGGTCCAGTGCCTTGGCCCGTTCCGCGAGGGCGCGCAGGACGTCCACTGTGGCGATGGCGTCCGCAGTTTCAAGCAGTGCGGGGAGGTGTCCCCCCCACTCGGAGACGAGCGCCTCGTAGAGCTCCCGCTCGCGGGCGAGTGCCCGTGCCTCGGCAGACAGTACCCGCTCCTCGAATGCCCGGAGTTCCGGAGTCGTAAACCGCTCGACACCCTTCAGGGTCTGACGGCGTTCATAGTGCTGAGGGGCCCGGGCGGCCTGGCTCCGGGTGAGTTCAAGGTAGTAGCCGTGCACGCGGTGGAATCCGACCCGGAGGCTCGTGATCCCGCTGCGCGTGCGCTCCTCCTGTTCGAAACGCGCAATGGCGGCAGCCGTGTCGCCTCCTCTCTCGCGCAGTTCATCGAGGAGCGGATCGTAACCGGGCCGGATCACACCCCCCTCGCGGGCCTGTTGGGGTGGGTCTTCCGCGAGAGCCCGTTCGATTCCGGAGGCCCAGGACTCTTGGGGATGGAGGTGGCTCCCGATCTCGATCCAGAGGGTCTCCTCGAGCGGGGCGATCAGGGAGATGAGGTCCGGCACCCGTTTCAGGCTGTGGGCGAGCGCGAGGAGTTCGCGCGGGCGGATCGAGCCCAGTGCGAGTCTCGCGCCGAGCCGTTCGAGATCCCGGACCCCGGCCAGGACTTCGCGCAGGCGGGGTTCCTGGCCGCTCGCCATGAGCTCGATGATCGCACGCTGTCGCGCCCGGGCCTTTTCGGCATCGCGCAGGGGGCGGGTGAGCCAGGCGCGGAAGCGGCGGGACCCCATGGGCGTCTCGGTCGTGTCGAGCAGTCCGAGGAGGCTCGATTCGCGCGGACGGGCGGGATCGGGTTCGAGATCAAGATGGCGGCCGGTCTCCTGATCGATCCAGAGCTCATCTTCGGGAAGCCGGGTGGTGAGCGTGCGGATCTGGGACAGCCGGGCCCCGAGCGTCGACTGGACGTAACCCAAGAGCGCGCCCGCCGCACGGGTTGCCCGGGAAAGGGACTCACAGCCGAAGGGCGTGAGATCCTGACAGCCGAAATGGTCGAGCAGCTTCCGGCGTGCAGGATCCTCTTCGAAATGCCAGGGTGGAAGCTCGGTCCGGGCCTTGGGAAGCCATTCGCGGAGGGCCGGAAGGAAAGGAGCCCCCTCGGGCAGAAGTGCCTCGGCGGGTTTCAGGCGCCCGAGTTCCGCCTGGACCTCGGACAGGGTCGCGTACTCACTCACGTGAAATGCGCCGGTCGAGGGGTCGAGCGCCGCGAGGCCGATCCTTTCTCCCGCTCCCGCGAGCGCCACAAGCCAGTTATCGCGCCGCTCGTCGAGGAGCTGGGTTTCGACCAAGGTCCCCGGGGTCACGATGCGGGTTACCCGGCGTTCGATGAGTCCC
>JAJZNM010000054.1:0-3199 GCA_021852325.1 Pseudomonadota bacterium | reverse complement strand
GTCCATCTCGTCATCGAGCTCGTCGAGGCGCTCCGCGAGCTCGGTGGTCCGCTCGTCGTAGGCGTCGGCGGCCATCGACCACAGCGCCGAGGCGACCTCTCCCATGCGTTCGATGAGTCCCCGTCCATCCGGTTCGGTCATCTGTTCGCAGATCACGGCCGAGCGGCCCTGTCCGATGAGCTTGGCGAGATGGCTCTCAAGCGCATGGTGGGGGACTCCGGCCATGGGGATGGGGGAGCCGGCCGAGACGCCGCGTTCAGTGAGGACGATATTGAGCAGGCGCGCACCTTCCCGGGCATCTTCGTAGAAAAGCTCGTAGAAATCCCCCATTCTGAAGAAGACCAGGCGATCCGGATGCTCGGCCTTGACGGCAAGATACTGGCGCATGAGCGGGGTATGGTGGCCGAGTTCGAAAGAGGGCGGTCGGCTCGTGGAGGGTGCATTCATGGCAGGATGTCGAGTGAGGCGTGTCGGAAAGCGAGCGGGCGTTCCGGGTGTTTCGGGAGGCATCTCCCATCATAGCCGACCGGGGCCCGCCAGACGCCCGGCGCCGGATCCGGGGATCCTCAACCCATGGTCTTCGGTCTTCAAGGGTTCGCCACGCCTTCCTGGAACCTGGAAAGCCGGGGCTCGATCAGTGGGATTGAACCTTGGGGTCGATCGATTGCTTGCTTGCGGGGGCCATGATGGAGGAGGCATTCCGAGGCGAGGATCTCTGGGAGACGGCGCGGGAAATCGCCCGGATCTCACGAGGCCTGACCCGAGCCTGACCCGGCTCAGACTTCCCCGCTCTCCTTGAGGCACAACCTGAGTTCGGATGGCGCGAGCGCTTGGAGTGGGAGCGCCGCGAGGCGGCTGATCCTCCGGTGCAAAACCTCGAACGTCTCTCGAAAGGCCCGACGCCGGGCATCGTCGGTGCCGAGTTCAGAAGCCGGGTCGGGCAGGCCCCAGTGGGCCCTGACCGGCTGTCCGGGCCAGAGGGGGCAGGGTTCCGCGGCCGCCTGGTCGCAGAGGGTGATCACCACATCGATCCGGGGTGCATCCGGCGCATCAAATCCATCCCAACTCTTTGCGTAGAGCCCATCGGTCGGAACGTGATTCTCCGCGAGGATTTCAAGGGCGAGAGGATGCACGGCGGATCTCGGATGGCTGCCGGCGCTCAAGGCCTGGACGGGTGAGTTCTGGGAGGCAAGATGGTTGAAGATGGCCTCTGCCAGGATCGAGCGGGCGGAGTTTCCGGTGCAGAGGAAGAGCACATGGCGTGTGGAGCGCGCGATCCACTTGGCCATGGAGGTGCAGCTTGCCGGGCAGAGCGTGGCGAACTCCGGCGAGCCCTGAATGGATGCCGGAACCTGGTTCCGCGTGAGGGCGTGATATCCGAGACGCGCGAAAAAAACCCGCGCGGTATCGGTGAGGAGGAAAAGCCGCTCCACGCCACACTCACGTGCGTGCGCCTCGAGCGCCCGGACGAGCTGGCGCCCGACCCCGGTGCCGCGCCGGGTGTCTTTGACCGCAACCGAGCGGAGCAGGCCCGTGGGGCCGTGGCACTCGAGTCCGGCCACGCCGATCCGCTGGTCCCCGTCCCAGGCAATCCGGAAATCACCGAACGAGCTGCCCGTGAGGTCGGAGGTGGCGAGATGGGCCGTGGCCAGAAAAGTCAGGATCCAGCTTTCATCAGCGCGCTCGACGGGCTTAATCGCGAGACTCATTTCGGCACACGGGAGATGAACGTATCGCGACTGGCGAGGGAACGACCCATGGGGTCGTAACCAGACACGCCTCCGGCGGCACGGCCCATCCCCACCCGAAGACCGGGACCTTGATCGGGGAGTTCATCGGTTCACGCAGGATCGGGTTTGGAGCAGCCGAGCATCGCAGGCGTCAAGGGTCGCGCTTGAAGATTCCCCGCAGCAGTTGGCGGTGAGATCGTCGACGAGCCGGGCCATGCAGGCATAGTCGGCGGACTGGTAAAGCGTGCGGCCGACTCGACGGGTGGTCACGAGACCGGCCCGACGCAGGGTCGCGAGATGAAACGACAGGGTAGCGGGGGCGAGGTCCAGCCGGGTTCCGATCACCCCGACCGGCAGCCCCTCGGTTCCCGCCTGGACGAGGAGCCTGAAAATGGCGAGCCGGCTCTCGTGTGCGAGCGCACCCAGTGCACGGATGATGGATTTTGGTTCCATATGCGGGGTTAGAGTCGGATCCGGATTGGATCGTGAAGCGGGGGAATGGAAGGGGCATGACCCAACTAGCCAGTCCTCGGTGATCCCGGATGCGCGAGGTGCGGGTGACCGTGCGATCATGGGCCGGATCGCGCTGGACGGAGTGTAAAACGTGTTGACTGCCACGCCAGAGTTTCTCTTGATCGGAGCCGTTGCCCTGGTGGGCGTCCTGCATACGATCGTCCCGGATCATTGGGGTCCGATCGCGCTCCTGGCCCGCCAGGAGCAGTGGTCGCAGCATAAGGTGATTACCACCGCGCTCGGGGCCGGAACCGGACACGTCCTGTCCACGCTCCTCATCGGAATTGTCATGTGGTATGCAGGACTCGAGGTCGCTCACCACTATGGCGCACTCGTGGCCCGCATCTCGAGTCTCGGATTGATTCTGTTTGGGGGATGGATGAGCGTTGCGGCCTGGCGGGAGCTTCGCGCCAAGGCCCGCATGCCCCGAGGGGCCTCTATATCCGGGCAACCTCTGACGGGGCGCACCCGGGCCACGGCGCTGGTCCTGGTTCTCGGATCCTCTCCCATGATCGAGGGGTTGCCGGCGTTTTTTGCTGCAGGCCGTTACGGTACCTGGCTCATCGGGGTCATGGCCTTGGTTTTCGCAGCCAGCACAATGGTGACCTATGTCGTGATGTGCGTGTACTCGACCCGTGGATTGAGACAGTTCCGCTTCCGGGTCATCGAACGATATGGCGAGGTCCTGAGTGGCGGATTCATCATGCTGCTCGGATTGGTGTTTCTGGTCTGGCCCTGGGTCTGAACCCGGTGGACGTCTATCCGTCTCGATGGAAGGTCCACTCACGAGAGATGAAGTACACATGACTGGCCGTAGGATCCGTGAAGACGATCCCTCGCTTCTGGCTGTGGCCGGGGAAATCGGCAGGCAGCTCAATCAACGGAGCGAGTCTCTCGTCGTCGCCGAATCGGTGACCGGCGGATGGATCGGACGTGTCTTGACCGCGATTCCCGGA
>JAJZNM010000065.1 GCA_021852325.1 Pseudomonadota bacterium | reverse complement strand
ACCGTTTCAAACAGGATACGGTCGAGAAGTTCGGTGAACATGGTAAAGGCTTCGCTCTTGTAAGCCTGCTTCGGGTCGACCTGGGCAAAACCCCGGAGATGGATTCCCTGGCGGAGATAGTCCATGGCCGCGAGATGCTCTTTCCAGAGATCATCGAGCGTCATCAGCATGACCTGGCGCGCAAACCGGTTCATCTCGTCGGCTCCGAGTTTCTGGACTTTCGCCTGCCACTGTGCCTCGAGCTTGCCGGTCAGGTCGGCGGCGAGTTCCTCTCCAGTGCCCTCGGGATGCTCCCGCATCCAGGCGGAAAGTCCGGTCTCCAGGTCAAAATCCCGCTTGAGATCCTCTTCCAGGGTCCCGAGATCCCAATGCTCGGCATACGTTCCCGGCAGGATGTGGGGCGACAAGAGCGATTCGATCACATCGGCCTGCATGCCCCGGATGCGCTCGCCCATGTCGTCCGCATCGAGCAGGTCATTGCGCTGCCGATAGATCAGCTTGCGCTGCTCATTCGCGACATCATCGTACTCGAGGAGCTGCTTGCGCATGTCGTAGTTGTGAGCTTCGACCTTGCGCTGGGCATTCTCGATCGTGCGCGTCACCCAGGGGTGTTCGAGCGCCTCGTCCTCCTGCATGCCGAGCTTGCCCATGAGCCCCTTCAGCCGGTCGGCGGCGAAAATCCGCATGAGGTCGTCTTCGAGCGAGAGGTAGAACCGGCTGACCCCGGGATCCCCCTGACGCCCGGCGCGTCCGCGGAGCTGGTTGTCAATGCGTCGGGACTCATGCCGCTCGGTACCGATGATCGCGAGCCCGCCCGCTTGAAGGACCGCCGCATGCCGCTCATCCCAGTCCGTCCGCGCCGCCTCGATCCGTGTGGTGTCCTTGCCAAGGGTGGCAATTTCAGCATTCAGGTTCCCGCCGAGCACGATATCGGTACCACGTCCCGCCATGTTGGTCGCGATCGTGACCCGTCCCGGACGTCCGGCCTGCGCGACGATCTCCGCCTCGCGCTGGTGCTGCTTTGCATTAAGGACCTCGTGAGGAATCTTCCTCTGGGTCAGGAGCCCGGAGAGATACTCGGAGTTTTCAATCGACGTCGTGCCGACCAGGATGGGCTGGCCCTGCCGGTGCCGCTCCACGATGTCCTCGACGATGGCTTCGAACTTCTTTTTCTTGCCGAGATAGATGAGATCCGGAAGATCCATGCGCACCATGGGCCGGTGAGTCGGGACGACGACCACTTCGAGCCGGTAGATATCCAGGAACTCGTAGGCCTCGGTATCCGCGGTGCCGGTCATGCCTGCGAGCTTTTCATACAGGCGGAAATAGTTCTGGTAGCTGATCGATGCAAGCGTCTGGTTCTCAGCCTGCACCCGGAGCCCCTCTTTCGCCTCGATCGCCTGGTGCAGGCCATCCGACCAGCGTCGCCCCTCCATCGTCCGGCCGGTGAACTCGTCGACGATCACGATTTCCCGGTCCCGCACGATATAGTCCACTTCACGCTTGTACAGCCAATGCGCGCGCAATCCCGCCTGCACATAGTGCATGAACTTGAGATTCTTGGGTTCGTAGAGACTTTCCCCGGGAGCGATCAGGCGGTTCTCCAGCAGGAGCGCTTCGACCCGGCGGTGACCGTCCTCGGTCAAGTGGGTCTGCTTCGTCTTCTCGTCGATTTCAAAGTCGCCCGGACCGCCGGGTTCGCGCTGCGGAGTGAGACGCCGCGCGATCCGGTCCACCACCGCATAAAGCTCCGTGTCCTCTTCGACCGGGCCCGAGATGATGAGCGGAGTTCGCGCTTCATCGATCAGGATCGAATCCACCTCGTCGACGATGCCGTAACTCAGTCCCCGGTGAACCCGATCACCGGGTTCGAACGCCATGTTGTCACGGAGATAGTCAAAGACAAACTCATGGTTGGTTCCATAGACCACATCCGCCAGGTAAGCCGCCTTCTTGTCCTCGAGCGACTGGTTGGCGCGGATCACCCCGACCTTGAGACCGAGCGCTTCGTAGGCGGGACGCATCCACTCCGCGTCGCGGCTCGCCAAGTACTCGTTGACTGTCACGAGATGCACACTGCGGCCCGTCAGTGCATTGAGATAGACCGGGAGGGTTGCGACCAGCGTCTTGCCTTCACCGGTAGCCATTTCGGCGATGCGTCCTTCGTGGAGCACCATGCCGCCGAGAAGCTGGCTGTCGAAATGGCGCAGGCCGAGCGTCCGCCGCGCGGACTCGCGCATCAGCGCGAACGCCTCGGGCAGAAGCGACTTGAGGGATTCCCCTCCCGCCAGACGCGATTTGAGCACATCGGTCCGCTCCTTGAGCGCGGAATCGGTCAAGGCCTGGCATCCGGGCTCGAGCGCGTTGATCCGTACGACGTCCCGCCCCAGGCGGCGGAGTACCCGCTCGTTGCGGCTGCCAAAAACCTTCTGGACAAGACCTCGGATCATGACGATAGGCTCAATGCGCTCGACTGGGGGCTGGCTGGATGACGGGGCCGGACGGGAGCCGTGGCGTCCGATTCCGAATCTGCGGAACACGGCTTCCTTGTGAAATTATGCCACGTCACCGGTCAGCCGTCCGGTCAGGCAGGAGAGACAGACCGCGGAACGCTCAATTCCCGGGGGCGCCGAACACGAACGGGGCCGGATTGACCGGCCGGTTGTCGCGCAGGACCTCGAAATGGACGTGAGGTCCCGTGGACATGCCGGTCGACCCGACCAGCGCGATGGTTTCTCCGCGATGGATCACCTGTCCGATCCGGACAAACACCTTTTCGCAATGGGCGTAGTAGGTGGTGTATCCCTGGCCGTCATTGATCATGACGATGTTGCCAAACCCGTACCGGGGACCAGCCCAGGTGACGACCCCGGCGGCCACCGCATGGATCGGTTCGCCTTCGGGAGCAGCCAGATCGATCCCCTCGTGAAACTCGAGACGCCCGGTGATCGGGTCGATGCGCCAGCCAAACGGGGACGAGACCCAGAAGGTCCGGACGGGATGTCCGGACGGGATGATTTCGTGTCTCAGGCGGCTTTCGACCATCCGGCGGTTGAGGGTCTGAAGTGCCAAGCGCTCGGCCCCGATCCGGTCCGCCAGCTGGCCGATGCGCTGGTCGAGTTCAGCACCGGTCAGGGGAATCTCTCCACTCCGACTCGTGGGCCCGCCTTCCGGCACCGGTGCATTGAAATTGAACAGCTTGGGGTTGATACCCGCCCGATGGGTCAGCTCGCCACCCAGGGCATTGAGCTGCGCCATGCGGGCTTCGAGTCCCGCGACCCGCTCGGCCAGGGCATCGATCTCGGACTGGTGCAGGCGCCGCAAGGTCTTGAGCTCGGCGGTTTCCATCCGCAGCCTGCGCTGCCACAACCGGATCGTGTGGAAAGAGGGACGGGAATGGCTCTGGCTCCAGAGATAACCCGTTCCGGTGAGGCCTGCAACCACAAGGCAAGCGAAGAGTCCGGCCCAAAAGCCAGACCGCCGGTCGACCCGGATCGTTTTCGAGCCACCCCGTCCGTCAACCAGTATGATGTTCATGGAAAGACGCTTTCAGGCCAGCGCTTGCATGCACAAACGGAGTGACACGAGGGGACCGGATAGCCTGCCAGAGATCCTGGCCCTCACCCGGATCGGCGGGCAATCGCTCGAGACCCGCGCCCGGGGAGCCCAGGAACTGACCCGGGTACTCCGCTGCTGCCTCCCGCAAGACCTGGCCCCGCACTGCCTCTGGGCCACGTCCGAGAATGGCACCATCGTGGTCGTCACCAGCAATAGCAGCTGGGCCACACGGTTGCGCTTCGAGGAAAAGCGCATGCTCGAGGCAGCCAACCGCACAGAGAGCCCCCCCGCCACGCGACTCCGGGTGCTCGTCATCCCGGCTGGCGAATGGATCGCCCCGTGAGGGGTCCCGGATAGATCCGGCGGAATGCGGCCTTCACGCCGCGTGGGCGGGGCTGAGATAGCAGATCGGTGCATGTTCGCTGTCTTCGAAGCTCACTTCTTCCCAGGCGGAACGCTCCGCAAGTACCGCACGGACGATGGCATTGTTGATTCCGTGTCCACACTTGTACGCCATGTAAGAACCGATCACACCATGCCCCAGGAGATACAGGTCTCCGATCGCATCGAGAATCTTGTGCTTCACAAACTCGTCTTCGTAACGCAGGCCATCCTCGTTGAGGATCCGGTAGTCATCGATGGCGATGGCATTGTCCAGGGAGGCGCCGAGTGTCAGTTGCCGCATCCGCAAGGCTTCGATGTCACGCAGGAAGCCAAAAGTCCGGGCACGGCTCACCTCCTTCACGAACGAGGTGGTTGAAAAATCGACGGCCGCGTTCTGCGTGTGGCGGCGGAACACCGGGTGATCGAAATCGATCTCCACGCTGACCCGGAAACCGTCGTAGGGCTCGAGGCGCGCCCATTTCTCATCCTGGCGCACCTCGATCGGTTTGAGGATGCGGATGAAGCGCTTCGGTTCGGGTTGCAACTCGATGCCAGCCGACTGGATCAGGAAGACAAACGGGCCCGCGCTGCCGTCCATGATCGGGACCTCGGGTGCGCTCAGGTCGACATAGGCATTGTCAATCCCGAGTCCCGCAAACGCGGCCATGAGATGTTCGACTGTCGCCACCTTGATGTGCTGGTTGATAAGCGTAGTGCCGAGCGTCGTTTCCCCCACGTGGAGGCCGCTTGCGGGAATATCGACCGGCTCGGGGAGGTCGACCCGGCGGAACACGATGCCCGTGTTGGGTGCGGCCGGTCTCAGGCACATATAGACCTTGACCCCCGTGTGGACCCCCACGCCCGTGGCCTTGATGCTGTTTCGAAGCGTACGTTGCTGCAACATGACCGGATTTCCCTCTTATGGTTGCTTTGGTGCCCGCGGGGCACCGATCAGGCAAAAGCCCAAGCCGGGACTGAGGATTCCTCACGCTTGAGGTGGGGTTCCAATCCTAACATATTTTTTTATCTGGCAAAACCGGGGTCGGCCCAGGGCGGGAGTGTCAAAAAGGCCGGATTTGGAGCCGATCGGGGTGGTCTTGGCTTCCGCAAGTCCAGACCGGGTACGTGCAGAGCAGTTCTCGAGGCGGCGGCCCAGAACCTTCCTGTCCAGCCGTCAACTCGGGCGCCATGCCAGGGAGAGCGAATCACCAAGCAGTCCACCTGCTCCAAAAACACGTGAAAAACTGACCGCTTGTCACCAGATCCGGACTGTTCACAGGGAGTTGACAAAAGTCGGGGGGGGGGGGGGTACATTTGATCGTCGGCGGGAATATCCCGCGTGGCTCCAGTG
>JAJZNM010000053.1 GCA_021852325.1 Pseudomonadota bacterium | reverse complement strand
ACCAGCCCGGTGCATGGTTCGGGTAGAGATGGAGTTCGAGCTCGTCCCGGAGGGTCGCACCGGCCAGCACGCGCCGGTCCTGGAGGTCGTAGCGGAGCCCGAGCCCGAGCGGAAAGAGATCCGAGGCACGACGGCCCACGAGATCCTTGCGCCGGGCGAGTCCGAGCCGGGTGAGGAGAGTCCGGTTCGCGTGGCTGTAACGTCCCGCCCGGTCCTTCACGAAGAAGACGACGTCGGGCAGGGCATCAAACAGGCGTTCGAGATCGTCCGCAGAAATGTCCAAGCGCCACCTCTCCCGGCCCGATTATGCCGAAATCGGCATGGATTTGCGCGAAACCGGTCAAGACACCACCCCCGCTGCCCGGCATGATGGCGGGATGCACCACCTCGATGCGATCGACTCCCATACGGGCGGCGAGCCGACCCGGGTCATCCTCGCCGGTTTTCCGGATCTCGGATCCGGCCCGCTGGCTGAGCGCCGGCGCATCCTGGAGCTGGAACATGATGACTTCCGCGCAGCGATTGCCTCGGAACCGCGGGGGTCTGACCCCTTGGTCTGTGCCATTCTCACGCCTCCTGTCGATCCCACCGCGCTCACCGGCGTCCTCTTCGTGAACAACGTGGGAACGCTCGGGATGTGCGGGCACGGCATGATCGGTCTCGTCCATACGCTCTCGAGCCTGGGCCGGATCAGCACGGGGACGTACCGGATCGAAACGGCTGTCGGCGTCGTGCCGGTCGAATGCCACGGAGACGGCAGCGTGACGGTCGAAAATGTCGAGAGCTACCGGTTCAAGGCTGCGCTCGAACTCGAGGTTCCGGGCGCGGGCCGGATCACGGGTGATGTGGCGTGGGGTGGAAACTGGTTTTTCATTACGCACGACGTGCCGGTCCCGCTCGTCCGCCCGAATCTCGCGGCACTCACCGCGTATGCCGCAGCGATCCGGCAGGCACTCGGGACAGCCGGCATCCGTGGCGCCGGGGATGCCGAAATCGACCATATCGAGCTCCAGTCCCCCTCTCCCACACCGGGTGTGGATGCGAGGAACTTCGTGCTCTGCCCGGGGATGGCGTATGACCGTTCTCCCTGCGGGACCGGAACCTCGGCCACACTCGCCTGCCTGGCCGAAGCGGGCCGTCTCCCGCCCGGGGTGGTTTATCGCCAGGAGAGTTTCGTGGGTAGCGTGTTCGAAGCCGCCTACCGCCCGGGGACACACGGGATCTGGCCCCGAATCCGGGGCCGTGCCCATCTCACGGCCCATGTCCACCTCGTGATCGATCCGGCGGATCCCTTTGCCTTTGGCATTCCATGAATCCGCACTTGATCGTGATCGGTGGGGGGATCGTGGGTGCGGCTCTGGCCGCGACCGCTGCAGAGTCGGAATTCGGGGTGACCCTCATCGAATCCGCGCTTCCATCCATGGGCGCCACGGGTGCCGGGATGGGACACCTCGTGGTCCTGGATGATGCTCTCCTCGCGCTCTCCGCCCGCTCGCTCGAACTCTGGCGTGAGATCCAGGACCGTGCCGGCACCGGGTACCGGAATACGGGCACGATCTGGATTGCGGAGACGGAAGCGGATCTCCCGGGACTCAGGCAGCAGTCCCTCGATCTCGCCGCCTGCGCGGTCGCCTCCCGGCTCCTCGATCATCGGGAACTCCATGCCCTCGAACCCGAACTCGCCCACGACCTCCCGGGTGGACTCCTCGTCCCGGGTGACGCGACGGTCTACGCCCCCAAGGCGGTCGCCCATCTCCTCGACCGGGCCCGCCGGGCCGGAGGAAGACTCCTCCTTGGGCAAACCGTTGCAACCCTGACCGAGGGTGGCATCCGGCTCGCCGGGGGTGAGCGGCTCGCCGGTCTCGTCGTGGTGGCAACCGGCGCATCCGTACCAAGGCTCCTTCCCGAACTGCCCATCACCCCCCGTAAAGGGCACCTGGTCGTGACCGAGCGCGCGGCGACCACCATCCACCATCAGCTGGTCGAAGCGGGTTACCTGAAGGGCGTGCATGGCACGGACGAGGCGTCGGTCGCCATGAATGTCCAGCCGCGGCCCGGTGGACAGCTCCTCATCGGATCCTCCCGCGAATCCGGCAACTGCGATCCCGGCGTCTCGGATCCGCTGGTCGCACGGATGCTGATGCGTGCATTCCGCTTTCTACCCTCTCTCCGGGAACGGAGGGCGATTCGCATCTGGACCGGGTTCCGCCCCGCCACGCCGGACGGGTTGCCCTACATCGGGCAGGTTCCGGGCCGACCTGGGGTCTGGGCCGCGCTCGGCCACGAGGGCCTGGGCATCACCACCGCGCTTGGCACCGCGGAGCTCCTGGTCGACCTCCTGCGCAACCGCCCGACCCGCCTTGATCCGGCTCCGTTCGATCCGGCACGGGCCCTCTTCGCCTCATGAACCTCGTCACTCTCACCGTGGACGGCAGACCGGTCACGGTTCCCGAGGGCGCGAGCGTGGCCGCTGCGGTTGCCACCGTGACCGGGGTCTTCCGCCGCTCGGTGCGCGGGACACCGAGAGGCCCCTACTGCGGAATGGGGCAGTGCTTCGAATGCGAGGTCCGGATCGATGGACGGATCAGCCTCGCCTGTCTCGCCCGTGCCACCCCCGGCGCCATCATCACGACCGATGCCGGAACACTTTGATGTCCTCATCCTCGGCGCGGGGCCGGCCGGGCTCGCTGCGGCCGAGATCTTGGCCCGTGCGGGGCGCACGGTCGGGCTGGTCGATGAACAGGCTCAACCGGGGGGACAGTTTGGACGAGAACGGATCCGGCAAAGGCCCGGACGATCCGGCCGCAAACTCCTCGAGTGGCTCCAGCACCGCAATGGGATCACCTACTTCCCGGGACATCGGGTGGTCGACTGCGACCCCCATCCAGCGCTCGTGACGGAATCCACCCGGGGCTCGACGCGCCTGACCGGCGGAGCCCTGATCCTGGCTCCTGGAGCACGCGAGCTCGTCCTGCCCTTCCCCGGCTGGACCCTTCCCGGCGTCTTCTGTGCGGGCGGACTCCAGGCCCTGGCCAAGTCCGGCTGGCCGGTCCGCGGCCGGCGCATCGTGCTCGCGGGATCGGGTCCCTTGCTCGTCGCGAGCGCCCATACCCTGAGGCATGAGGGCGCAGAGATCCTCGCCATCATCGAGCAGGCCGCACGCGGGTCCGTGGCGCGCTTCCTCGCCGGGCTTCCCACCTGGCCTGCCAAGGCCCTGCAAACCCTGGGCTACCTCCCGACCTGGGCCCGCATCCCCTACGAGACCGGCGCGTTTGTCGCAGAGGCGCTCGGGGAGGAACGACTCGAAGCGGTCCGCATCGTTGAGCGGGGGCGGACCCGCATCGTCCCCTGCGATCTCCTCGGCACGGGCTTCGGCCTCATCCCCAATGTGGAGGCCGCAGCCCGCCTCGGCTGTGTGCTCACACCAACTCCCCACCCGTCCGTCCGGGTGGATGGGCTCCAGGCCACGAGCCTGCCCGGAATTTACGCTGCCGGGGAGGTCACCGGCATCGGTGGGGTCGAGCGGGCGCAGATCGAGGGTGCGATCGCCGGTTACGCGGCCGTCGGCAATCTTCCCAAGGCGCGGGCACTCGCGCCAAAGCTTGCACATTGGGCCCGCTTCGGAGAAGCAGTCAACCGACATTTCGCCCTCCGGGATCCGCTCCGGGCGCTGGCCCGACCGGACACCGTGATCTGCCGATGCGAGGACGTGACCCTCGGTGAAATCGATTCGGCAGGAGGCCAGGGGTCCGTAAAACTCCTCACCCGCCTCGGGATGGGACCCTGCCAGGGACGGATCTGCCTCGCGGCGCTTGCCGAACTCCGCCCCGGGTATGGTACCGTGACAGGATCTCAGGCTGCCCGCCCGCCGCTCTTCCCGGCCCGTCTCGGGACGCTCGCGGGTGAGCCAGCACCGGAACCCCACCCATGATGTCCTACGCGTCCTTTCTGACCTCGCCGGATGACCTGCCATGATCGACCCGAACCCCTTCCAGGGCGTGCTGCCCGCGCTCACCACCCCTTTCGACGAAACCGGAGCAGTTGACCACGCCGAACTCGCCCGCCAGGCGGAGCGTCTCGTCGCGGCGGGAGTCCGCGGCGTGATCCCCCTGGGCTCGCTTGGCGAGGGTGCGAGTCTCGCGTTCGATGAGAAATCCGCCATCGTGGCGACCCTGGTCCAGGCGATCGGGCACACGCATCCCGTGATTCCGGCGGTGGCCGCCGCCTCGACCCGGGAAGCAGAAGCCTTTGCGCGTGAGACCCATCGCCTCGGCGCCCGGGGACTCATGGTGCTGCCGCCCTATGTCTACTCGGGTACCCCTGAGGAGATGGTGGCGCACGTGGCGAGGGTTTTCGCTGCCACTCCCTTGCCCGGCATGCTCTACAACAACCCCTTGGCCTACCACACCGATTTTGTGCCGGAGGCCATCGCCGCCCTGGCGAAGGCGCATCCCAACCTCTGTGCCGTCAAGGAATCCTCGGGCGATGTGCGGCGGATCCATGCGCTACGCGCGCTCATGGGCGGGTCGATTGCGATTTTGGCCGGCATCGATGACCTCTTGGTCGAATCCGTCGAAGCCGGCGCGACCGGCTGGGTCGCCGGTCTGGCGAATGCCTTTCCCGAGGAATCGCTCCGGCTCTTCGAACTCGCGGTTTCAGGCCCAAGCGCCGCGCTCGATGCGCTCTACCACTGGTTCCTTCCGCTCCTCCGACTCGACACCGGAGTCCATTTCGTCCAGTCGATCAAGCTCGCCGAAGCCCGGGTCGGCCGGGGCAGCGAACGGGTCCGTCCGCCCCGCCTGCCGCTTGCAGGAAGCGAACGGGAAACCGTCGTCGCGATACTGGATGCGGCGCGCCGCGGGATGCCTCCATGAGCCTCGCGCCTTTGCTCGTGGATGGAGTTTTCGCCGAGTCCGCGGATGGGCTCAGTGGATTTTTCGCCGTGAACCCGGAAACCGGCAATCCGATCCCGGGCGGATTTCCGGTGAGCGGTCCGCGCGATCTCGAGCGCATGCTCGCGGCTGGCAGCCGGGCCGCCGTGGAGCTCGCTCCCGAGGACCCGGAACGGATCGCCCGTTTCCTCGAAGGCTACGCGCGGCGCATCGAGTCGCGCGGGGTGAGCCTGGCCGGGCTTGCCCACGAGGAAACGGCGCTCCCGGTCACCCCGCGCCTCACCCAGGTCGAGATCCCGAGGACGGTGGCTCAGCTCCGGGAAGGGGCACGCATGGCCCGGAACCGGAATTGGATGGAACCCGTGATCGATACCCGAAACCGCATCCGTTCCTGCCGGGGCCCGCTCGGGCGGCCGGTCGTGATCTTCGGCCCGAACAATTTCCCCTTCGCCTTCAATGCGCTCTGCGGCGGCGATTTCGTGTCTGCCCTCGTGGCCCAAAACCCC
>JAJZNM010000090.1 GCA_021852325.1 Pseudomonadota bacterium | reverse complement strand
TGAGTGCTGCCGGATCCGTTGATGCAATCGCGGCACCGAGAATGAGGCTCAACGGCCATCCGAGCGACCAGAGCCATTCGGCCACGGCCGCAAGCAGGAATGTGGTCAAGAGAACGCCCAGGGTCGAGAGCGTGAGTACGCTGAGCCCCACCTCGCGGATGACCTTGAGGCGGATTTCACGCCCGCCTTCATACAGGACGAAACAGACCCCCAGAATGAAGAAATCCCGCATCCAGGAGAGATGGGAGGCAGGATCCACGAGCGCGAGTCCGATCGGGCCGATGGCCATCCCCCCGACCAGGCTGACCAGGAGATCCGGGATGCCGAGCCACTCCGAGCCAGCGAGTGCCAGGACACTCACCAGCAGGATCGCGCAGACCGCCGGGAGGAGTCCGATCGAGTGGGTCATGGCCATCTTCGGCCACCGTTGGCGGGTCCCCGCCGGAGGCAGGAGATTCCCATCAGGTGACGGTGTCCAGATCCGTGCGCCACATGAGCTGCCCGCCACTTTTCTGGTCGATGCGCCTCAGGAAGTCACGGTGTTCAGCCCAGTCCTCTGGATGGAGTGTGACCGGGATCGGGCGGCGGGTGCCCGGCTCCCGCGGAGTCGACTGCTGAACCGAGCCAGGATGCGCTGTACCCGGTCCCTGCAACCCGAGCGCCCCCTGCCCCATGGTCATGGCGCGATAGACCTGGGCCAGAAGCCGCGCGTCGATCAACGCGCCGTGCCGGGCCCGTTCGGAGGTATCGACTGCATAGCGCAGACAGAGCGCTTCGAGGCTGTTGTTCTGTCCGGGGTGCAGTCGTCGCGCAAGCGGCAGGGTATCGAGAATCGGGCAATATTCCTCCACGCGGCGGATCCTGGCCCCGGCACGTTCGAGTTCCCGGTTGAGGAAAGCGAGATCGAACGGTGCGTTGTGGATGATCAGTTCATCGCCTGCCAGGAAATCGATCAGCGGTCCGGCAATCTCGGCGAAACGTGGCTGGTCTTCGAGGTCTTCCGCGCGCAGACCATGGACATCGGTCGCGCCGGCATCGACCTCCCGTTCGGGATTGAGGTAGCTCCAGAAATCACGCCCGGTCATGCGGCGGTCCTTGAGCTCGACGGCACCGATCTCGATGATCCGGTGCCCGTCTTCCGGAGCGAGTCCAGTGGTTTCGGTGTCGAGGACTACTTGCCTCATGTCGACTTACCTCGTGTCGCCCCGTGCCGCCAAGATCGCCGATCGCGCCAGACGGTCAACCCGTTCATTGTAGCGGATGCCCTCATGCCCCCGGATCCAGTGCCACTCAACCGCGTGATGGCGGATGAGTTCATCGAGCCGTTGCCACAAATCCGGATTGCGGACCGCTTTGCCCGCGGCCGTCCGCCAGCCGCGTTGTTTCCACGCGGGCAACCATACGAGTACCCCGTCACGGAGATAACGGGAATCGGTGTAGAGCGTGACCGGTGGGTTCCCGCGCAAGGCGGAAAGCGCCTCGATGGCCGCGCGGAGTTCCATGCGATTGTTCGTGGTCAGGGGCTCCGATCCGCTGAGTTCAAGCTCGCGGGTCCCCGAGCGCAAGAGGGCCGCCCAGCCTCCGGGCCCCGGATTGCCGCTGCAGGCCCCGTCGGTCCAGATCTCGACCCCGACCGGATCGGACATCAGGCCACCCGCCGGCTCGGCAGGATGATCGGCCGGTGCGAGACGTCCGTCGCCGGTTTCAACCCAGGCCCGGGAATCTTCACGAACCCATGCCGCATGGCGACGAGCCCGTAAATCAGGGGCACCCCGATCTCGAGGCCAGGCCCCGCGCTCACCGATCCCGGCGCACTGAACGCCCCGGGCCAGCGGACGCCATGAAGGCGTGTACGGACCTCAAAATCCCTCCCGGCGAGCTGATTGACGAGCCATCCCACCCGGACCGGGCGAAAACCCGGTTCGACGCCGGCTGCGGTGATCTGCGCTCGAAGGAGCCGCGACCAGACTGGATGGAATCCGACGATCACGACCTGCCCTCCCGGGTTGAGCACCCGGGCCGATTCTGCAAAGAGGGTCTCCCGGCAGAACCACCTTTCATGGCTGTGGAACCAGAGCACGGCATCGAGCGAGCCATCCCCATAGGGCCAGCGCCTCCCCTGCGGAAACGCTTCGGAAGGATAGACCTCACCCGGCAGGTCGAGCGAGACCGGCAGGCCCGGCCATCGGGAGCGATCCGTGGCGCGGGGCAGCTCACCCACGACGAGCAGCGTCCGTCCATGAAGAAGAGGCATGAGCTGTGCCAGGACACTGGCTTCCCGGTCCCGGAGACCCGATCCAGGACTCAAGATCCCCCCTCCACAGGTGCCCCCTTGGAAGCTCGCGGAAACCGGCCCAGGACCGTGTGGAGGCCGATACCAAGCGATCTGGTACCATCCTCACTTATGATCACGGTCACAGCCATCCCGGCACTCCAGGACAACTATATCTGGGCGATTGCCCAGGAGACGGGAGGAATCGTGGTCGTCGACCCGGGCGCAGCCGAACCCGTGATCCGCTATCTTGTTGCAACGCACTGCCACCTCGAGGCCATCCTCCTCACCCACCACCATCCCGATCACACGGGTGGGGTCGAACCGCTACTAGGTTACCTGAACGCCCCGGTGAGCGTGTACGGGCCTTTCGATCGGGTCGGCCGGATTTCGGTCGTGCGGGTCCACGAAGGGGACCAGATCGCACTACCCATGGGTCTCACCCTCTCGGTTCTCGCGATACCGGGACACACAGCCGACCATGTCGCCTACGAGGGGGACAGGATCCTGTTCCCCGGGGATACCCTCTTCAGCGCCGGATGCGGACGGCTCTTCGAGGGTCGGATGGAGGAGCTTTACGACTCCGTCCAGAGGCTCGGCAGGCTCGATCCGGAGACGCGCGCCTACCCGGCCCACGAATACACGCTCGCCAACCTGGCCTTCGCAGCCACGCTTGAACCGGACAACCGTTTGATTGCACAATATAGGGGGCAGGCCCGAAAGCAACGAATGCAGAACCGAGCAACCCTTCCGACCACGATCGGCTTGGAGCGCAACATCAATCCTTTTCTCCGCACGGAGATCGAAAGCGTCCGTACGTCTGCCGAGCGGCATGCCGGAAGAGCCCTCCGACAGTCGATCGAGACATTCCGGGAAATCCGCCTATGGAAAGACCACTTCATCGCACGCGAGGACGCCGTCCCGTGAAGCTCCCGCCCTCACGCGCTCCAGGCATCCTGCTGCTCCTGGCGCTCGTGCTCGGTGGCTGTACCTTGTTGCCCCCATCGATGGGCGGCAGCCGCCCCCGTCATCCCGTTCCCGCGGCCACGACGAGTGCCGGCCCGGTACCGGTCACTCCTGCGGGTTTGCCACCAGGCGAACCTCCCCCACCGGATTACCAATCAAACCAGGCGCCCCTCGTGCACTGGAAGGACCTGGTTTTCAAGCCGAAGCCCGGGATTCGGGACATCTGGCAGGTGCTCCGCAGCGGATTCCGTCTCACGAGCAACATGAATCCGCGCGTCCGGGTCGAACTCAACTGGTACATCCACCATCCGGGCTACATGGAACGCACCGCCATCCGCGCCAAACCCTACCTCTACTTCATCCTCAAGGCCGTGCGCAAACGGCACATGCCGACCGAGATCGCGCTCCTGCCGATCGTCGAAAGCGCCTACGATCCCTATGCCTATTCCTGGGCCCATGCGGCCGGACTGTGGCAGTTCATTCCGAGCACCGCCCGGAACTTCGGCATCAAGATCAACTGGTGGTTCGACGGACGTCGCGACCTGATCGAGTCGACGCGTTCTGCCCTGGATTTCCTGTCACAGCTACACGCTCAGTTCGGGAGCTGGCTGCTCGCGCTGGCCGCCTACAACTCGGGCGCGATCACGGTCGAAAACGCCATCCAAGAAAACCAGCGGCTCGGGCGCCCGACGGACTTCTGGAGTCTTAACCTTCCGGCCGCGACCGAAGCCTATGTCCCGAGGTTGCTCGCGGTCCGGGACATCATCGAACACGCGCACCAGTACGGCATCGCCCTCCCGAAGATCCCCGATACGCCCTATCTCAGCGTGGTCAAGCTCAAAGGACAGATCGACCTGTCTCTCGCGGCCCACCTGCTCGGCATGAGCCTCCAGAAGCTGTACCTCCTGAATCCCGGCTTCAACCGCTGGGCCACCGATCCTGACGGCCCGAATCGTCTCCTCGTTCCCCGCGACCGTCTGGCGCGTTTTCTTGCCGGACTGAACAAGCTCGGAACCCGCCAGCTCGTGGCCTGGGTGCCCTACCGGATTGCGCCCGGCAACTCGCTTTCGGTCCTGGCCGAGCGCTTTGGCACCACGGTGCGCCAGCTGAGGGAGAAAAACGGGCTGCCCTCGAATCTGATCCGGGCCGGGGAGCGGATCCTCGTGCCCTCCTCGAACGAACACCTCTCCGAGTATGTACCCTTTGGCTCGCCCGCGATCGCCGAGGAGAATGTGGCCCCGGTCGGCGCGACCCGAATCGACTATCGCGTCCAACCGGGTAATTCGCTCTGGTCGATCGCACAGGCCTACCATGTATCCGTAGCCGATCTGGCGGAGTGGAATCACCTTTTGCCCTCAAGCCTGATCCAGCCGGACGAGACCCTGATTGTCTGGCACAACGCAGCCTCGGGGCAGCCCCTGCCGCCGCCGCAAAACGGTACCTATACGGTCCAGCCTGGAGATTCCCTCTGGTCGATCGCGCATACGTATGGCATACCGATCGTGGCACTTGCCCATTGGAACCACATCTCGCCCCAATCCTTCATCCATCCCGGCGAGACGCTGGCCCTCACCGACCCCCACAGCACCGGGACGGTTCCGCCGGTGAGCCTCAAGACCGCCCTGCGCGGCCAGCATGTCGTCTATACGGTTCAACCCGGAGATTCCCTCTGGTCGATCTCCCAGAACTACAATGTCCCGGTCCTGGCCCTGGCGCGCTGGAATCACATCAGCCCGAGTACCCTGCTGCACCCAGGCCAGCGGCTGACCCTTTGGGATCATGGGCAGAAGGCACCCCTGGACTCCGTGGAGCGGATCACCTACACCGTCCGGCCCGGTGACTCCCTGTCCCAGATTTCCCAGCGCTTTGATGTGAGCATGAACCAGCTGGGCGCCTGGAACCACGTCACTCCTCATCAGCTGATCTACCCCGGTGAGCGCCTCACCCTTTATGTCAACGTGGCACCGCCGAATCGAGGATGAACGGCGTGGGATTCCTGGAGGGTAAACGCTGCCTGATTGTCGGAGTCGCGAGCGAACGTTCACTGGCCTGGGGTATCGCGGAGGCCATGCACCGCCAAGGTGCGGAGCTGGCCTTCTCCTACCAGGGCGAACGTTTCGCGGAACGGATGCGGGAGCTCGCCTCGAGGCGCGGGTCCGGGTACGTC
>JAJZNM010000057.1 GCA_021852325.1 Pseudomonadota bacterium | reverse complement strand
TCTCGCATCCGTTCCTGCCGGGGCCCGCTCGGGCGGCCGGTCGTGATCTTCGGCCCGAACAATTTCCCCTTCGCCTTCAATGCGCTCTGCGGCGGCGATTTCGTGTCTGCCCTCGTGGCCCAAAACCCCGTCATCGCCAAGGCCCACCCGGGCCATCCGCATGTTTCGGAAGTGCTCGCGCACCTCGCGCTTGATGCCCTTGAGGAGGCGGGGCTCCCGCATGCTTCCATCCAGCTCTGCTACGAACTCGCGGACGGTCTCGGCGAATCCCTCGTCTCGGACCCGCGCATCGGCGCCGTGACCTTTACCGGCAGCCGGCTGCGCGGACTCGCACTCAAGGCCCACGCGGACCGGGCTGGTATCCCGTTCTACGCAGAGCTCTCCTCGATCAATCCGGTCTTCATCCTGGCTGGCGCCCTCCGCGAACGGGGGCCGCACATTGCACAAGAGGTGCTTCTCTCGAGCCTCATGGGCTCGGGACAGTTCTGCACCCAGCCGGGTCTTCTCGTCGTCCCCGACTCGGCGGATGGCCGCGAGTGGATCTCGGAACTCGCGCGGGGATTCCAAACCGCGCCTCTCCAGACTCTCCTCGGCGAGCGGGTGCTCACAGGATTCCGCGCGGCGCTTGAATCCTGGGAAGTGGCAGGCGCTCATCCCCTGATCCGGGGTGCCCGAGCGATCCCGCCGGCGGGGTTCCAGGTTTATCCCGCACTCTACCGGACCGATGCCCGGACGTTTTTCACCCACCGGGACATGCTCGAAAGCGAGGCATTCGGGCCTGCCAGCCTGATCGTCGAGACCGCCGGCATGGAGGACATGCTCGCAATCGCCGGGGGTCTCGCAGGCCAGCTCACGGCAACCATCGTGAGCGCCCTGGATGGATCGGACGATGCCCACTACGAACCCCTGGCGCGGATCCTGCGCCACCGGGCGGGGCGGCTCCTCAATGACAAGATGCCGACCGGCGTCAGTGTGAGCCCGGCCATGAACCATGGCGGTCCCTATCCCGCGACGAATCACCCGGGTCTCACCGCGGTCGGGCTACCCGGCGCCGTCCGGCGGCTCAGCGCCCTCCACTGCTATGATGCGGTGCGGGCCGAAAGGCTCCCGCCCGAGTTGCGGGACGCCAATCCGGAACCTGAACTCTGGCGCCAGATCGACGGGCTCTGGACCCGGGATCCGGTCGTCTGAGACAATCCGAAAGCCTGCGGACGTCGCGTGAAGAACCGAACCACACCAACGAGGGGAATCCCAACATGCGCATCTGGCAAACCTTGACCCGCCACCAGTCAATCGAAGAGCTCCAGGCCCAGGCCGGGGAGCGACGCGAGTTTCCCCGGGTGCTCGGTCTCGGGCATCTCACCGCCATCGGGCTCGGTGGCATCATCGGGGTCGGCATTTTCGTGCTCACCGGAGTCGTCGCCGCCAAGGACTCGGGGCCGGCGATCGTGGTCTCCTTCATCCTCGCGGGCATCGCGAGCGCGGCGGCGGCGCTTTGCTACGCCGAGTTCGCGAGCATGATCCCCGTGACCGGCAGCACCTACGCCTACAGTTATGCGGTCCTCGGCGAGTTTCCGGCCTGGCTCATCGGCTGGGATTTCCTGCTCGAGTATCCGCTGATCGTGGCGGTCGTGGCCGCCGGCTGGTCGGGTTATGTCCAGGCGCTCATGCGCTCGGCGGGCCTCCGGCTCCCGGCCTGGGCCCAAGGCCCGACCGGGAGCGGGGCCGGGCACCGGTTCGACCTCATCGCGGCCCTGGTCGCGCTCGCCATCACGATCCTTCTCACGATCCGGACCGAGTGGGGTGCGCGTTTCAACAGCACCATCGTCACCATCAAGGTCCTCGGGCTCGTCCTCGTGATCGCGGTCGGCGCATTCTTCCTCCACCCCGCCTATTGGCACCCGTTCATGCCGTTCGGATTTCATGGCGTGCTGGCCGGCGCCGCAGTCGTGTTTTTCGCGGTCTTCGGCTACGACACCCTCACCACCGCAGCCGAGGAATCGAAAAACCCCCAGCACGACCTGCCCTGGGCCGTCGTGATCTCCTTCGCCATCTCCATGGCACTCTATCTCGCCGTCTCGCTGGTCCTGACCGGGATCGTTCCCTATACCACCCTCGACAATGCGGCACCGGTCGCAAACGCGTTTTCGGCGATTCACCTGCCCTGGATCATGGTCGTGATCTCGCTCGCAGCGATCACGGGCATCACGAGCGTCCTTTTTGCCAATCTCCTGGCCGGTGCCCGAATCGGCTTCGCACTTTCCCGCGACGGGCTCGTGCCGCGCTGGTTTTCCAGGGTGCATCCGCGTTTTGGTACCCCCTACCGCACGACCCTGATCCTCGGGACCCTGACGGCACTGGTGGCAGGCCTCTTCCCGCTCACGACCGTCGCGCGCCTCGTCAATATCGGTTTTCTGTCGGCGTTCATCGTCATCTGTGGGGCGATCATCCTGCTGCGCTGGACACGCCCTGAGCTGCCCCGACGGTTCCGGACACCCTGGGTACCCTGGATCCCGCTCATCGGCATGGGATTCTCGGGCTGGCTGATCTCGGGCCTGCCGGATTCGACGGACTGGGGATTTGTGGCCTGGATCGCACTCGGCATTGCGATCTACTTTGGCTACGGGATCCGGAACAGCGCGCTCGCCCAAAAAGGGCGCCCGGACGTCGCACCGGGGCGCTCCGGAGGTTGATTCTCCGAGCGGTGAGCCCAGGCCCGCAGCATGAGGTCCCGCCTGACCCGGCGTCGCCCGAACCTCGGGAACGAGGACAGCGCCGGGTGGCGGGAGAGCGGGATCAGGCCTTCAAGCCCTCTTCGGCAAAAGCCTGCTGGACGGCGGGACGGCTCGCGATGCGCTTCTGGTAGTCGACCATCGCGGGCCAGGCCGAGAGATCGAACTGGACCATCTTCGCCCAGTTGGTCACCGTGAAGAGGTAGGCATCGGCAGCGGTGAAGCGGGCTCCCATGAGATACGGCTGTTTATCGAGCAGCCTGGCGATCCCGCCATAACGCCGTTCGAGGTTGCCGGCAAAGAGCTTCCGGGTTTCAGGGGTGACCGACGGGTTGAAGAGCGGTGAGTACTGCTTGTGGAACTCCGTGCTCACGAAGTTGAGCCACTCCTGGAGCCGGTAGCGCTCCGGGGTCCCGGCGGGTGGCACGAGCCCGGAATCCGGCTTCTGGTCGCCGAGATACTGGACGATCGCCGGTCCCTCGGTCAGGATCGCACCATCCTTCATCTCGAGCGCCGGCACGTAGCCTTTGGGATTCACGGTCATGAAATCGAGTCCGGATTCGGTCTTCTTGGTCTTGAGATCAACCTTGACGAGCACGAGCGGCAGTCCTGCCTCCCGGGCCACGATATGGGGTGAAAGCGAACAGGCGCCAGGCGCGTAGTAGAGTTTCATCGGGAACCTCCTCGGTGAATGCGGGATCGTTCCGGATCCGGGTACCCGATGTCCGGAACGATCCTAGAATTGTAGCATGGCTACTGCCGGCGCCGGATCTCCGCTGCGAGCGCCACGCGCACGCGCTCGACCACCTCCGGCCAGTCGCCGGGCTTCCCCTGGCGGAAGAGCCTGTGCCGCGGATACCAAGGGCTGTCCTCACGGTCGAGCAGCCATCGCCAATCGGGCATGAAGGGCAGGAGCACCCAGGCCGCCTGGCCGATCGCCCCGGCGAGATGGGCATGGAGCGTGTCCACGGTGATCACAAGGTCGGCGGCCTCGATCACGGCCGCGGCCTCCTCGACCGGGAGGGACCAGGCCTCGATCGGTAATCCGGTCTCCTCGATGTCCTTCACGGTGCGTTCCCCCGGGGATACCGCGTAGTAACGGACGCCCGGCACCGTCATGAGCGGCGCCAGCAAGGCGAGCGGTAACGACCGGCGCGCGTCATTCTTGTGCACCGGATTGCCGTACCAGCTCAAGACCACCTTGAAGCCGGGCACACCGGCAAAACGCCGGATGGCCGCCTCGCGCGCGGGTTCCGGCACTGCGAGATAGGGCCGGTCCGGTCCGAGGGAATCCAGGGTGATCCCGAACCGGGTGGGCAGACTCAGGAGCGCGACGTAGCGGTCAAAGGGCACGCCGATCGACCCATCGTTCTGGCGGGCGATCACCTGGTCTACGCCGGGCACCTGTGCCAGGAGGGTCTCGAGTGCGGGATGCACCTCGAAGACGACACGCCCCCCCCGGGATTTCACTGCCGGCAGGAATCTCATGAACTGGATCGCGTCCCCAAGTCCCTGCTCGGAATAGACGAGCAGCGTCTCGCCCGGGAACGGTTCGCCCTGCCAGAGCGGCTTGCGGAACTCCCGGCGCGGCTGCCGGAGGTCGGCGCGCAGTCCCCATTCATATTCCGCAAATCCACCGACATAATCGCCCGTGAGAAGGAGATAGAGCGCATGGTTGAAGTGGAGGATCGGATCCGCGGGCGAACACTCGAGGCTCTTCCGGTAGCAGGCACCCGCCCGTTCGATGTCGCCGATGGCGAGCGCGGCATTGCCGAGTGAGGACCAGGCACCGCCATGCCGGGGATCGACCCGGACCGTGACTTCCGCGAACGCCGCGCTCGCGGCCTCGTCCCGCCCGAGATCGCGAAGGATGTTGCCATAGTTGACATAAAGGTCAGCCTGGTCGGGATCCCGCTCGATGGCCCGGACGAAGCACGAGAGCGCTTCTTCGGAGAATCCGCGCTCGGACAAGACGAGTCCGAGATTGGAGAGAGCCGGCACAAAATCAGGCTGGATGGAAAGCGCCTTGCGAAGCGCATCTTCGGCGCGGGCGAGTTCCTTGAGTTCGCGCAGGCTCGTGCCCAGGTTGTTCCAGCTTTTGTAATCGGCAGGTGCGAGCGCCAACGCACGGTCGTAGCAGGCAATGGCGTCCTGGAGCTTGCCCCGTTTCTTGAACAGATTGCCGAGATTGGCCTGTGCGGGCGCGAGCTTGGGCGCGAGATAGGTGGCGATCCGCAACGCCTCCTCCGATCCATCGAGGTCGCCTTGTTCCAGAAGCACCCGCCCGAGATTCTGCTGGTAGGTGGCATTCGTCGGTGCGAGGGTCACGGCGAGCCTGAGTGCAGCCTGTGCTTCTGCATGCCGCCCGAGACCGGACAGGGCCACCCCGTAGAGATTGAGTGCCTCCGCGAAATCCGGCGCCCGTTTGAGGACTTCCGGGTACAGACGGGCCGCCTCCTCGAGATCCCCGGCCTGATGACTCTCTACAGCACGCTGCATCAGTTTCTGGACGACAGGATCCATCCCTTCAATCCCGGATCAGGTTTTCAGGGCGCAGCCAGAAATAACATCCCGGAACCGATATCGCCTCGAGCGCATCAGGCGCATCCGCGTGCACGATCGCCGGGCGGAGTTGACCGGCGAGCATGCGGATGTCGAAAAGCTCTGTACAGCCCGAGGTGATCTCGAGGAGCCCCACGCGCTCGCCAGAGCGC
>JAJZNM010000074.1 GCA_021852325.1 Pseudomonadota bacterium | reverse complement strand
TCTTGTGTGGCAGATTTTCTGAACCCGGATGACTCATCAGGGCCCGCCATCGGGCTCAAGATCTTTGCGCACGGGATCCACCATTCGGGAATGGCTGCCAGATGGGCAAACCTCCAGCAAGTGAGCCCAACCGGGTAGCACTCGCTGACTGGGACATCTTTCGTCAGAAATAGCGACCCAATACCAGGTAAACGGCACGACTCCCGCTTCGAGTCCATCCGAATCCCAAGGCCAAAGGCCCGATCAGGGTATGGACCGCGACAAATGCCGCAACGGAATCCTTGATTCCGGAATATCCCCCACCGGGTGGCTCGATGCGACCGGCAGACAGGGTTCCGCCGATGAAAAGCGAGGTGTCGAGAATCGGCACGGTCCCCCCGAGCCGCCTGAAGTAGCTCACGTCGAGTGCCTGCGCCCCATTCCCCCGGAGTTCGCCGAGTCCGTAGCCAGGGAGCGAAAACAGACCGCCGAGACTGAACTCGTCCTGGAACGGTAGGTTCGTGCCGAGGCTGCTACCGTACTCGAGCCGCACCCAGATACCCGAATGCGCGGACAGGCCGAAGGCGAAGAGGGATTTCAGGTCAACACGGTCGTAGGCGATATTGCCCCCAAAGCCAGGTCTCGCCCAGTCGCTCTGGAGATTAAGGAGGAGTCCCCGGGTCGGGAACCAAGTGTGGTCGAGCGTATCGACATGCAGTTTTTCCTGCCAGAGGCCATAGTGGTCCGCGTAGGACGGAAGCGCGGGACTGCCGGTTTCAACCGCCGCCCACTCATGGCCCCAGCGGGGCCCGATTCGGAGCCTCGCGATCGAGCCGAAGTCGAGGCCAATATCGGCGCCGGCCTGGTCACGGTTGCCCCGGTACTCGGCGATGTGGGCGCCATGGACATAAACCGGGATCGGCCGGCTGCGGTATCGTGCCGCGAGGTCGATGAACCAGGGCGAGCCTGCGCCGAGCGGGACCCGAAGGCGACTGCGCGCCCCCCAGAGATTGCCCAAGAGGACGCTGGTCCGCCAGCCGGTGTTCCAGGCGTTGAGTCGGGGCCAGATCGAGGCCAGCCGGAATGCATATTCGTTCGCACCGCTGAAATCCTCGATGCCCTGGAATCCCGCGCCCACCCGGATTTCGCGTGCCTGTCTCAAAACCACCCGGTAGGCAAGCGTCGCTCCAGCGGGACTGCGAATCACCCGTACCCGTACCCGGCGCACGCCACTCACCCGATAGAGACACAGGAGGTCGCGGTTGATCGCACGCCATCGAACCGGCTGGCCCATCCGTTCATGGATGCATGAGCGGAAAAGCGGGATGTCGCGCTGGTGGTTCGACTGGACGCGGATCGCCGCGAGCACGGGAGGGTGACGGAACCCATGCTCGAGCAGGGCCTGCCAGGCGCGATACGCCGTCTTCGTGAGCGACCAGCGACGGAGCGCCCGGCGGTGGGCCCAGGCCGCTCCATACCCTGCTGCGATCGCGGATCCCATGCGCTTGAAATCGAGAGTCGACAGACCCTTGAGCGGAGGCGTGATCAGGACATCACGGGACGTGAGTTCGGCGAGATTGCGACGGACGTTTTCGGCCGTGATGATCCGGACGACGCTGCGGGTGACGCCGAGCAGGGTATGGATGGGTGCGCGGTTTTCGACCGGCGAGACATTGGAAACGATGGCTGGCACCGGATGCCAGCGCCGGAGGACGCCGACCGCGAGGTTGTCGGCCAGCCCGCCATCGACGAGCAACCGGCCCCGAATCCGGACGGGTGGGTAGAGTTCCGGAATCGAGAGACTGGCCAGGATACTCCGTGCCAATGAACCTCGCTTGAGGACCACCCGTCTTCCGTTCCTCAGGTCAGTTGCAACGGCCCGGAACGGGATCGGCAAATGGGCGAATGAGCGGGTTGGACGCAGTGGTGCGAGCAGCGATGTGAGCAGCCGGTCGGGTGTCTCGTTGCCGAGCACGCTGCGTGGCAGCTCGAAGGCATGACCCGTCCATCCGAGCGTGACGAAAGCGAAATAGCGACGCGAGTCATGGCGCTCGGCATAACTCCAGCGGGCGCGGACGAGTTCGCCTCCCATGGCCCTCTCGAAATCGGGATCCGCGAGAAGGCGTGCCATGGATCCGGCCGGAAACCCCGCCGCGTAGAGTCCGCCGATCACCGCGCCCATGCTGGTTCCGACGATGCAGCCCACCGGAACCCGGAGCCGCTGGAGCGCCTCGAGGACTCCCACGTGTGCCGCTCCCCGGGCCCCGCCCCCGCTCAAGACGAGACAGGGGTATCGGATCGGCCCGCGATCCGTGTGTGCCCCAATCCGGTGCGCATGGGCATTGCCGGTGCCGGCCGCCAGGGTCACGAACAGGAACATCCATCCCGAGCGTGTCATGTCCGCTCCCTAGAGACTTCCGGCAACCATCTGGCCGGCCTTGAAATCGACCCGGTGGAGCAGGATCGCGCCCAGCGCAAAGAGGAGCAGGATGCTCCCGATCGCGAACCGCACGTTGCCGGTCCAGCTTTCGGTCAACGCGACCAGGAACGGGCCGAGGATCGCGGAGAACTTGCCGATCATCCCGTAAAACCCGAAAAACTCGGCCGACTTTTCCTTGGGAATCAGCCGCGCATAAAGCGAACGGGACAGGGCCTGGGTGCCACCCTGGACCAGTCCCACGACCGCGGCCAGGGCATAGAACTCGGTCACGTTGGTCATGAAAGCGGCCGCGAGGGTTGCCACCATGTATACGCCGATCCCGAGATAGAGGGCACGCATCACACCCCAGCGGACTCCGGCATGCGCATAGCCCAAAGCAGCCGGGAAGGCGACGGCCTGGGTGACCAGGATGGCGACGATCAGGCTCGAGGAAGGGAATCCCAGGGCCAGCCCGTAGCTCACGGCCATCTTGATGATCGTGTTCACGCCATCGATGTAGCACCAGTAGGCCAGCAGAAACACAGAGACATACCGCAGCTTGCGCACCTCGCGAAAGGTCGATCTGAACTGTTGCCAGCCCGCGCGGACCAGGAACCCGAACCCCGCGCGTGGCCTCCGGTCGGGCCGCTTCCCGGTGAGGATCGGCAGCGTGAACAGGGCCCACCAGCCAGCCACATCGACAAAGGCCACCCGCATCGCGGAGAGTGCGCTCGAAAGGCCAAATCGTGCGGGATCCATCACCATCCAGATGTTCAGGGCAAAAAGGAGCCCGCCGCCGAGATAGCCCGCGCCATATCCGTAGCAGGAGGCCCGGTCGATCTCGGAAGAGTCACAGCAGTGGAGCAGGAGCGAGTTGTAGAACACGTTGCCGCCCGAGTAGCCGATCAGAGCCAACCCGAACAGGAACAGCGCCATGAACCACTGTCCCTTTCCCACGAGGTCGAGCGCAAGCACCGAGAGGATGCCGAGTCCGGCAAATCCGGCGAGCCAAAACGATCGCGCTTGCGCGCGGTCAGCCAGCGCTCCCACGAGCGGCGCGACCAGTGCGATCACGAGCGCCGCGCAGCCACTCGCGATTCCGAGACGCGCGAGGGCGGTGGCCGGGCTGCCGGGACTCCATTCGTGCGTGAGCAGGATCGGGAAGAAAGCGACCATCACGGTCGTCGCAAAGGCGGACTCAGCCCAGTCATAGAGGATCCAGCGCCAGACGCGGGGATCGCGGAACAGGCGTCTTGGGCCGCCGTGTGCCGGACCCTTCACGCGAGAACCCGCTCGCGCGTCTTGTGAAAACGGACGTCGGGATGGCGCTCTTCGGTGAGTTCAAGGTGCACGCGGCTCGGCGCGAGATAGACGAGATCGCCCAGGTGGTCGTTTGCGAGATGGGGTGCGAGGCGCGATTTCAGCTGCTCGAGCCGGTCCGGTGCACTCTCGACCCAGCGCGCCGTCGCGATCGGCATGGGCTCGAAACGGCAGCGGACCGCGTACTCGTCGGCCAGCCGGGCCGCCACCACCTCGAACTGGAGGGGGCCGATGGCCCCGACGATCCATTCCTGCCCAATCAACGGGCGGAAAAACTGGGCGGCGCCTTCCTCGGCGAGCTCCTCGAGTCCCCGCGCCAGCGTTTTCGAGCGGAGTGGATCGTCCAGGATGACCCGCCGGAACCATTCCGGCGCAAAGTTCGGCACCCCGGCGAAGGACAACCGTTCCCCTTCCGTGAACACATCCCCGATCTGGATCGTTCCGTGGTTCGGCAGGCCGATGATGTCGCCCGCGACCGCCGAACCGGCCTCGGTCCGGGCATTGGCAAAAAAGGTGCGCGCGTCCGTGACCTTGAAACTGCGGCCGGTCCGCACCTGGTACCAGCGCATCCCGGGCGCATAGCGGCCCGAGCACAGCCTGACGAACGCCATCCGGTCGTGATGCTGGGGATCGAGATTGGCCTGGATCTTGAAAACGAAGCCGCTCAAGGCGGGCTCCTCCGGGCGTACCGTGCGGCTCGCGCTCCATTGGGGGCGTGGAGGCGGGGCAAAGGTACAGAAGGCATCGAGCAACTCACGTACCCCGAACCCCCCGAGTGCCGATCCAAAAAAGACTGGCGTTGCAAGCCCCTCCGCATAATCTTCCGGATTCCACGCCGGGAGGGTGCCACGGACGAGCTCGCACTCCTCGCCGAGCCTCGCGGCCGATGGACCGAGCAAGGCCGCGCCTGCCGGACTGGCCAGCCCCTCAATGCGCTCCACGAAACCCGCATGCGCGTGATCGTCCGCGCGGTAGACCGAGATCCAGTCCTCGTGGAGATGATAGATCCCGAGCAGTTCACGCCCCTGTCCGATGGGCCAGGTGAAGGGCACCGTGAGCAGACCGAGCTTCTTCTCGATCTCATCCAGCAAGGCGAGCGGGGGCAATCCTTCGCGGTCCATCTTGTTGATGAACGTCATGACCGGGGTGTTGCGCCGCCGTGCCACTTCCATGAGTTTGAGCGTCCGCTCCTCGACGCCCTTCGCCGCATCGATCACCATCAGCGCCGAATCAACCGCGCTGAGCGTCCGGTAGGTATCTTCGGAAAAGTCCTCGTGTCCGGGCGTGTCCAGAAGATTGAGCAAGCAGCCGCCATAGGGGAACTGCATGACCGAGGTGGTGACGGAGATTCCCCGTTCCCGTTCGAGGCGCATCCAGTCCGAGTGGGTGTGGCGCCTCAGTCTGCGTCCCTTCACCTGCCCGGCCAGCTGGATCGCGCCCCCGAGCAAAAGCAGCTTTTCGGTGAGCGTGGTCTTGCCGGCGTCCGGATGCGAAATGATGGCGAAAGTCCTCCGGGAGGCGACCTCCGCGGCCAGGGTATCCACAGCTCACCTCGTTCGACGGATCTCGATCAGCCCGCCTATTTTACGGGCTTCCCGGAAATAGCGACGCCCGGGACACCCGTCCGGTCCGCTGCCCGGCGCGGTCAGGCTCCGTGGTGCGCGAGATCGAGACGGAAGACCAGGGCATCTTCCCGCATCAGGAAGGCGTCTGCCGGGTAATAAGCGTTCCGCCGGCCAATCTCGCGAAACCCGAACGAACGGTACAGGGACTGGGCACGGAGGTTCGACACGCGCACCTCGAGGTACATGGCGAGCGCGCC
>JAJZNM010000113.1 GCA_021852325.1 Pseudomonadota bacterium | reverse complement strand
CCCGGAAGACATCTTTGCGCGCGGGGATTGCCGGTCCAGAGAGCACAATCCTTAGGGCGGGTGTTCAATCTCCGGGTCGCCAGCCCACCCGGCCGGTCACGGCCGGGTGGGCACATCGGGCAAGGGTCCTCACGCGCCCGGCGCGCTCAGAACTCGAGACGCCGAACCTCGTGGAACCGATGCGGTGGCCGCATGCCGATTTCGGTACCGATGAATCCCCAGTTATCGGCATCATGCCTCAAGAGCTTGTGAGTCGGCATGTAAATATGGCTGGTCGCCATCGCGACATGCAAGAGGATCGGATGGTCACAACCCTGGTCATGCTGCATCGTCGCCGCGAACTTGTAGGCATTGCTGGGTACCACCCGGTCATCATCGGTCGAGGTCGTGATGATCGTGGGCGGATAGCACACGCCTTTCCTGAGGTTCTGCAGGGGGGAATAGGCATACAGCCACTTGAAATCCTGCTTCTTGGAGGAGGTGCCGTACTCCGAGATCCAGTACTCGCCACCGGAAAACTTCTGGAAGCGCAACATGTCGAGTACGCCATGCCCGACATAGACCGCCCCGAAAAGATGGGGGTGCTGGGTCACGCTCGCGCCCGTGAGGAGCCCGCCGTTCGAGTACCCCATGATCCCGAGGTGCGCGGACGTCGTGTAATGATGCCCAATCAGCCAGCGGGCCGCATTCGCAAAATCATCGAAGACGTTCTGCTTGTGGCTGAGCATGCCCGCCTCGTGCCACGCCTGTCCATACACCCCGCCGCCACGCAGGTTCGGCATGGCATAAATGCCTCCCAGCCCGAGCCAGGTCGCGATCGATGGACTGAAATGGGGTGTCAGCGTGATGTCGAATCCACCATATCCATAAAGGATCGTCGGATGTTTCCCATCGAGGCGGATCCCTTTCCGGGCGACGATGAACATGGGGACCCGGACCCCGCCGGTCGAACGGTAGAAGATCTGGTGCACGGCATAGCGGTCGGGGTCAAAGTCGACATCGGGCCGGAAGAACACGCTCACGCGGGCCTTGGGCACATCGTAGCGCTCGATCTCGCCAGGGCGCAGGAAGGACGTGAATGCGTAGTAGATCTCGGGTGACGTGTCCCGGGCCGAGATCCCGCCCACGGTTCCCATGTCATCGGGGAGCGGCAACTGGCGGATCAGCCGGCCGCTCGTGGCATAAAGGGCAAGGCGGCTTTTCGCGACGACCATGCGGTGGACGAGGATCCGGCCATCCGCAAAATGGGCCGAGACCAGGACCCCGCCTCCCGCAGGGACCACAGTGCGCCAGTGGGCGGGAGCCGGATCACCGAGCGGGACGGCGATCACCCGCCCCATGGGTGCGCCCTGATCCGTCTGAACATACACGGTGCGACCCCGGGTGCCGATCGGCGTATAGGACGCATCGTCACGGACGAACAGTGGGTGGATGGCATGATCGAAATCCGGTTTCTCCGGATTGCCCAAATTCAGGTAATAGAGCTCGTTTCGCGTGATGCGGAACTGGAAATCGATGAAGAGGTACCGACCGTTTTCGGAAACCGAACCTTCGATGATCCATTCAGGGTGATCGGGGCGTGCGTAGATCCGCCGGTCATCGGACTGGGGTTTCCGGATCCAGTGGTAATAGAGCGTCTGGTTGGCCAACCGCTGACTGATCGCCTGACCCGGAGGGGGCTGGGGATAGCGTGAATAGAAGAACCCCTGGCTGTTCCGGGTCCAGCTCACATTCGAGAACTTGACCCACCGCACCGGATGGGGCAGTGTCTTGCCCGTCGCCACGTCGAGGACATGGATCGTCTGCCAGTCGGATCCTCCGACGGACAACGCATAGGCGAGATAGCGCCCGTTGGGCGAAGGCTCCCAGCCGGCGAGGGCGATCGTGCCGTGCGGTGAAAGGCGGTTGGGATCCAGAAGGACCCGCGGCTTGCCGTGCGGCCCACGCTGGACATACACCACCGACTGGTTCTGGATGCCTGTATTGTGGCTGAAAAAAAGCCAGGGTCCACGCTGGATCGGCGGGGTCTCCTTGGCGTAGTTCCAGATCTTCCGGAGCCGTTTATAAAACACGGCGCGGAGCTTGAGCTTTTGAAGATACGCATCCGTGAGACGGTTCTCAGCCGCGATCCAGAGCGCCAGCCGTTTGCTGTCCAGATTTTCCATCCACTGGTAGGGCGCCTTGACGCGCGTACCGAAATAGACATCCACCGTGTGATCCCGGTAGGCTTTGGGGTAGACCAGCGGAGCGGGGGCGGCCGAAGCGGAGACCCCGGCCAGGCCAAATGAAAAAACAGCCACAAACGCGATCCCGAATGCTTTCATCAGGGGCTCCCGCATGGAATAAGGTTCGAGTCGAAGTATAGGTCACTCCGCGCGCGGCTGCAAAAGGGCCGAATGCAGATCGTGGCTAGGAGAAAACCTCGGCTTCGGTCAGTCCTGGCGCATTCCGGTCCTTGTCGGACAAAAGTGGTTCACCACCGTCGAGCTCCTCGAGCGGCCAGTCAATCGCAAGCTCCGGATCATTCCAGCGGAGCGAACGGTCCGTCTCCGGGTCCCAGTATTCGGTCGTCTTGTACAGGAGATCGGCACTTTTGCTGACCACGAGGAATCCGTGGCCGAAGCCCGGCGGGATCCAGATCAAGTGCCCTTGAACGGCATCGAGATTGATCCCGATCCAGGAGCCAAAGTGGGGCGAACGCCGCCGAAGATCAACCGCCACATCAAAAACCCGGCCAGATGTCACACGCACCAGCTTGCCCTGGGGATGACGGGTCTGGTAATGAAGCCCCCGGAGCGTGCCCCGGACGGAATGGGAGTGGTTGTCTTGGACGAAATCGGGATCCGTTCCCGTGGCCTGTGCAAAAGCCCGGCGATTGTAGGTTTCGGAGAAAAATCCGCGCGCATCGCGGTGCCGCACCGGTTCGAGAACGAGTACCCCAGGCAAACGGGTGGCCAAGACACGCATCTGGCGCTCAGGCTGGTGCGGGCCGCTCGGAGCGGTCTGTCCCATAGTGGAGGTCCAGCCATTCCCGATAGGCACCGGTCGTCACGTTCCGCACCCAGTCGGGATGCCCGAGATACCAGGCGAGGGTTTTCTCGATGCCGCTCGCAAACGTCTCGCGCGGCATCCAGCCCAGCTCGCGCTCGATTTTCGTCGTGTTGATCGCATAGCGTCGGTCGTGTCCCGGGCGGTCGGGGACCTCCACGATCCCATCGGCATGGCTGCCCCGGGGGCGCGGGCGCAACCGGTCGAGCAGCCGGCAGACGGTGTCCACGACCTCCCGGTTCGTGAGTTCGTTTCGTCCGCCCACATTGTAGGTCTCCCCCACCCGCCCCCGTTCCAGAATCTCGACCAGGGCCCGGCAGTGATCCGCAACATGCAGCCAGTCGCGGATCTGGCTGCCATCTCCATAGAGTGGCAGCGGACGGTTCTCGAGTGCGTGATGAATCATGAGCGGGATGAGTTTTTCCGGGAACTGGTAAGGCCCATAGTTGTTCGAGCAATGGCTGATCAGGACCGGAAGGCCGTAGGTCTGTGCATAGGCACGAGCCCAGAGATCGCTGGCCGCCTTGCTCGCCGCATAGGGACTGTTCGGTGCGAAGGGGGTCGTCTCGGTAAAAGGGGGATCAGACGGGCCCAACGTGCCGTAGACCTCGTCTGTCGAGACCTGCAGGAATCGGAAGGTCCCCCGCCCGCGCGGCTCGCACTGGGCCCGGTAGGAACGGACGGCCTCGAGCAAGACAAATGTGCCTTCAACATTGGTCTTGAGAAAGGCCTGTGGACCGCGGATCGAACGGTCGACGTGGCTTTCCGCCGCAAAATGCACGAGGGCACGGGGACGGGCCTGGCCGAGCATCCGCTCGACCGCGTCCCGGTCGGTGATATCGCCCCGGATGAAGGAGAACCGCGGGTCGGAGGCAACCGAAGCGAGATTCTCGAGATTGCCGGCATAGGTCAGGGCGTCGAAAACGAGGAGCGGCTCATCGCGTTCGCTGAGCCAGTGATGGACAAAGTTGCTGCCGATGAATCCGGCGCCACCCGTGATCACGATCATCTGTCTTGTCCGTCCCGAACCCGGTCAGGGACTGTCGCCCCTGCTCGGAGGCCAGTGTACCCGAGATGGAAACTCCTGGCAGGATCCCGGAACTCGGGTGGCGAAATGCAGGATCTCCTCATGTTGACCCTGGACCCCGATCCAGGCGATAGGGAGTGATATCGATCGATCGCTTCGGTTTCGGGTCCGGGGCGATCTCGTCCGCGACGATCCGTGCACAACCGGCCGCAAGTGTCCAGCCGAGCGGTCCGTGCCCCACGTTCAGGATCACGCCGCTCGGACCCGCCTCACCGAGGATCGGGAGGCCATCGGGGGTCATCGGCCGGAGGCAGGCCCAGTCGAGATCGGAAGTCGCCGCCCGCAGCCCGGGCAGCCAATCGGTGGCGGTCTCCTGGATCCGGCTCAGGTAGCGCGCATCCAGCCGGTCATCGAAGCCCGCAAACACCGCCATGCCCGCCACGCGCAGGCCGCTCGCGAGTGGTGTGAGCACCACCTTGCGACTCAAGTCCGCGAGCGCCGGGCCGTCCGATGGCAGCGACGGGACCCGATAGGTCCGGGTATAGCCTTTGACCGGACAGATTCCAAGCCGGATCCCTGCGGAGCGTGCGAGCTGGAGGCTCCCGACTCCTGCCGCAATCACGACCTTTTCCGCCGGGTATCGGCCATGCGCGGTTACGAGCTCCGAGGACCCCTTACCGGGTTCGACCGCGAGGACCGCCTCGCCCGTATGGATGCGGGCGCCCTTCTCTATGGCATCCATCAAGAGCCGGTTGCAGGCGGTCCCGCAATCACCGAAGCGATCACCGGGATACCAAAACCCTCCTGCCGCAGCGATCTCAGCCTGCCGGAGAATCGGCATGCGATCGAGGCACTCATCCGGACCGAGCACCTCGACCTCCATGGCGAGATCGTGTTCACAGGCCAGTAGTTTCTGGGCCGCATCCCATTCCCGGGTCGTGCGATAAAGATAAAGCACCCCGCGGCCTGGTGCGAGGAGGGATCCGAGATCCAGACCGATCTCCTCCCAGATCCGGAGACTGTAACGGGCGAGCGTCAGGAGGGCCCGGTGATTGGCCCGGTAACGTGGGAGGGCGGTATTCCGGAGTGCCATGCCCAGCCATGGAAGGGTAGCCCAACCCATGCGCAAGGGCTTCAGGCTGACCGGACGGTGACGATCAAACAGCCAGCGCGGGAGCTCGTGCCGGATCTGGGGTGTCATCCAGGGAGCGCCACTTTCTGATGAGATCTGGCCACCATTGGCGTGACTGGCCTGGCCGGCACAGGATGTGCCGGACTCGAAGAGGGCAACCCGGAGGCCGCGCCTGAGGAGTTCATGGGCCTGGGTCAACCCGACGATACCACCCCCCACGATCGCCACATCGACCGGCCGGGAATCCCCATCCGGATCCGTGCCGGGCCCGACAGGAAGCCGACGGGTACATGCCCTCATCGCGGTGATCGAGCAGTCATCTCTTCCGGGAGCGCGGCCAG